>LNQR01000021.1 GCA_001541255.1 Candidatus Magnetominusculus xianensis | reverse complement strand
ACTCCCTTATCCATCTCATTATCGTTTGACATGATACCCCTATTATCTTACCGGTCATGGTCATCGATACCCCAGATAAATACAAAGCAAGCGCTATTATCTTCGTTCTCATTGAATAGCCCTTCTTTTTTGATTTCGTAAAATTGCACCCACATTCCTTGCACTTGTATCTCTGCTGCCTGTGTACTATTCCGTTTTTTACATTCCTCTCCGACTTGCACTTTGGACAGTTCACGTTTTTACCCTCCTTTTTATCTTTCTGAGGACTATTATAACATATATCTATCTTTTAGTGATACCATCGGATAACTTGTGTTCTTGACAATCCATTTTTATTTATTTTAGACTGAGGACAGTGAGACTTTGAAAGAAATGCTGGTTGGCAAGCTGTTATCTAAGGTTAAAATAAAGCTGATGAGCGGTGTACAGATATCTTTAGAACAGCTCTTTGGCATAAGTAAGGAATGCCGGAGATATGAAGTTTAGTGAGCTTGTCAGATTATTGATGGATTTAGAATTTACAAAGAGAAAGGTTCGATAAGATATTATGGAAGAGCAGGCTTTGATAAACTCATCAGAGTAGATTACCACTGGGCTTAAGGAAGTCCCAAATGGAACATGCCAAGCGATATTGAAGGCATCAGGCGTTAAGAATAAGTGAAGTGAGGTAAAATGATAGAATTAGAATATACGCTTATAATAGAAGCCACTGATGAACCGGATTATTTTGGGTTTTATTCACCCGAGTTGGAAGGATTTACGGGGATTGGTCATTCTGTAGAGGACTGTATATATAAAGCTAAGTGGGGAATGAAAGAGCATATTAGATTATTAAAAGAGCATGGGCTTACACCGCCACTGAGAAACCAGAATCCAAAAATTATTATACAAAATGAACAAGAAATGTTAGTTGTCTAGCGCATATTGGGATGTGTCCTATGTCCCTTAATAAAAATGACTTTAAGATTAATAGTTATCATGCAGCACTCTTAAAAGCAAAAGAACAAGTCGAACAACAGTTTATTTTTAGTGTGCTGGAGCAGGCCATGTCTGCTGAGAGTGGGACTGATTCTTTAGGTTTTGAAAATATCGTTGGAGTAGGAATAGGCAGGAAAATGATCAATGGACAATATACTGAGCAGGATTGTATCAAAGTTTATGTTGCAGAGAAGGCAGCTTTGGAGCAGGTTGATATAAAGGCCCGAATACCAAAAGATATAAATTGGATTCCGACTGATATCGTTGCTACCGGTGAAATACATGCACTATCACATAAAGGGCGTTATCGTGCTGTACCAGGTGGAGTTTCCGTTGGGCATTTTTTGATTACGGTCGGCACGGTCGGATGTATGGTTAAGGACAGCAATAATCAGTTGTACCTGTCAAACAATAATCATATTCTGGCTGATTGCAATAGAGCGAAAATTGGAGACTCTATTGTACAGCCGGGGGTGTGTGATGGCGGTAAAGTCCCTGCCGATGTTATAGGTAAACTTTCACATTTTGTGCCGATTAAGTTCTATGACCCAGAGACTCTTCCAGAAAATCTTCCAGAAAATTATGCAGATTGTGCAATTGTAAAGATATCACCAGAGATTGTAAGAAATAAAAACAAGTGTTTTGGTGAACTTTCTGATAGTATAACTCCCTGTAGTAAAGAATTATTAGTTAAAAAATGTGGCCGGATAACACAGCTTACACATGGTATAATTACAGACTGTAACGCTTTAGTAAAAATTAATTACGGTACATCTGGTATGGCACTGTTTAAAGATCAAATAGTGATTCAATCGACAAAAGAGCAATTGCCTTTTAGTGATCGTGGGGACTCGGGGTCGCTCATAGTTACAGAGCAAGGAAACAATCCAGTGGCGCTTCTCTTTGCTGGCAGTCGCACTCACACTGTTGCAGCTTCTATTTCAACCGTTTTAGGCGAACTAAGCAACCTAACCAAGCAGGAGCTTGAAATAGTTATATAATGAATTCTACTGTTTTAGTTTTTGACGAATATGTTAGTGGAAATATGGAATAACTCATTTCCATTTCAATAAGGATAGATATGGTACTATACTCATTAACATTAACAGCTCGATAATTTGTTACGCTTGTATGTTTCAGCCAGACGTGGTATACTAAAAGTAAACGTGAAGGTGTAATAAATATGGAGAAACCATCTGCTTTGACAGGACTATCGATTGAGGAAGTTAAGTCAAGGTATGAAATGGGCTTAATCATAATAAACGAAGTTGTGGGTGTTGGTATCGGCGAAGAAAAAGGGATACCAGTTATTAAGGTATACGTTATAGAAAAAACTAAATCTGTTATGGAGAAACTTCCTCTTCAAATCGAAGGCTATCGTGTCGTTATTGAGGTAACTGGGGAGGTACATGCGTTTTAGTGTCATGCGTAGTTAAATGGAACAATCATTATCTCCCCAGTGCATCTTAGCCTCCCTTTCGGTATCTATGTACTTGTACTTATCCCAGTCTGCCGTTTTCTTTGCGGCACAGGTTGGAAACTATTACGGCCCGGTTGCTGCGCAAAACCCAAACTGAGCAGACGACCCTGGTGTCAGAGACTTGTTCCAATCTAAACCAGTAACCGTAGCCGTATTTCCAGTGACCGTGTAAGCCGCATTCCAAAATGAACTTATTGTACCCGTAACAGGCATCGATATGCTCCATAAAATCGTTTGTGTCGTTTTGTTTGTCACTGTTACATCAGCGCAGTAACCAGTGTTCCATGAGCTGGTGACAACTTTGGTGTATGTTGCTTGTCCGCCGGGTGCGGGTGTCGGCGTTGGTGTTGGCGTAGGTGTTGGTACTGGCGTTGTCGTAGTTGCGCAAAACCCAAACTGAGTGGATGCCCCCGAACTTAGAGACTTGTTCCAATCTACACCGGAAACCGTAGCCGTATTTCCAGTGACTGTATAAACCGCATTCCAAAGTGAGCTAATTGTTCCCGTAACAGGCATAGATATGCTCCATAAAATTGTTTGTGTCGTCTTGTTTGTCACTGTTACATCAGCGCAGTAACCAGTGTTCCATGAGCTGGTGACAACTTTGGTGTATGTAGCCTGCCCGCCGGGTGTGGGTGTTGGAGTAGCTGTAGGCGTAGGCGTTGGTGTAGGGGCCGGAGTTGGCGTAGGTGTTGGCAGGATATTCGGTGAGCCTGCACCGTCGTGGATTGCCTTTAGCAGTGTGCCGTCGTCCCCTGAGAGTTCCCAGAACATTACGCCGCCAAATCCTGTGGCATAGTAGCTCTTTTCCATGATTGACTGTACGTTGTCGTAGCTGATAAACACATGCTTTGCAGAATTGTACAGATACGGTACGCGCGCTACACTGTCCCAGTAGTACTGGTAGTCGTTTTTGCTTATATAGTTGACCGCTATGTCTTTGTAGTCAAGCACTCCTGGTTCATAGCTGCCTGGCCCTGCACCGCCAGCAAACTGCACATTTATACCAACTGATGCCGCACCGGTGACACTTCTGCCGTAAAAGGCAAGCCCTGTTACAATCTTGTCCTTTGGCACCCCTGCGTTTCTGAGGTTTTCTACGGCGCTGTAGATATTATATTGGCTGTTTAGGTAGTCTGCGTTGTTAAACAGGGCTGAGTTATGTCCTGTCTTACTATCCCATGCCCCATGGAAATCGTATGTCATAACATTTACCCAGTCGAGGTATCCTATGAAAGAGTTATAGTCAAGCGCGGCAATCCCGCTGGGGTTTGCACTTGCCGCTATGGTTATCAGCCGACCTGAGCCGAGGACTGAACGAAGGTCCCTGATAAGCAGCGTATAGTTGTCCCTGTCTGAGGCAGCACCAGCGTTTAAGCCGCCAATGACCGGGAACTCCCAGTCGATGTCTATGCCGTCAAAGAAGCTATACGTCTGAAGGAACGCGACCACAGAATTAGCAAATTTCAGGCGCGATGCACTATTTGATGCCACCGAGGAGAAGTTCTGCGAACCTGTCCAGCCCCCTATAGACACTAAGATTTTTAGATTAGGGTATTTTTCCTTAAGCAGCCGTAACTGTTTGAAATTTCCCCGTATCTCGTTGACACTCCATGAGTCCGTCGCCGGGTAAAACTTCTCCAATGCCGCATAGGTATCCCATACCGCAATCTCTCCGTTGTCGTCTATCTTGGCAAAGGCATAGTTTATATGTGTCAATTTAGCCGCAGGGATATCGCTCACCTGGTAGTTCCTCGCGTATACACCCCACTCCACAAAATACCCGACTATCTTGTAGGCCGCTGTACCCGAGGCAAACAAGTTGTCGTAAACAGGCATCAATGTTATTACCGCTATGGCAACTGCTAAGGCTATTATTTTTCTCATACTGTTTTCCTCCTTGTTCTTATTACTTTCTCTTATGTTAATTCTATAATACAAAGAACGGGGGCTATACTTGTGTGATTCAAAATACATGTATGACTGTGTAATATGTTTAACAGCTAGCTTGTCATAAATAAAAACACCGCTGTGAGGTTATGGGGCTGGATTTCCAGCTATGAGCGTTTCAATTTATATTCCTAGTATCTGAACATGGGTAGCATTTTCCACTTGTCATATGTTTAAAGATTGTGTTATAGTGATGTCACTATGGCTGAAAAAGCGGCGGGTATTGCAGCAGTGCAAGATAATAGGAGTGGGTTGGCAGATGGTCTAACCACAGGTAAATACTCTTTGCTGATGAATGCTATACTTACAATAGAGAACCGCCTGATGTGGACTGAGCTGGCATATCTTGCCCTGAATCTATGTATAATATTGTGTTCCATGGGCTTATTAGCTTATGCGGCAGGCAAGTCAGATATTCATATAACCAATATATCTGTGTTATTTCTTATAGTAATTGGTGAGTTTATCTGTGTACACTGGTTAATATCCTCGATGAAGCTTCAAATGAGGTTAAAGCTGCGGTACTTTCAGGCAAGATATTTAGAGAGAAAACATGGAATAAGTGGTGAGACATTTCTATCAGATGAGGCATTATATCTTAATCCTTCCATTGGATTCGTCGAAAGCCCTGACAAGAATGAACGTGTTGATTATCCAACTCATGGGGCAACAAGAATGGATGGATTTGCGGGTGCTGCTAAACCAAGACATCTGACATGGTTTATGGTGTCTGTGGTATTTTTTATTTACATTGCACTCCTGCTGTGGGTATTGGCCGGTATGTTTAAGATTTTATAGCGGCTTCTTATTTTCCCAGCTTTTCCCAGCTTATCTTATCAGCGGACCGTTACCATTTGCACTTGACTGAAAATTGGCGATGTGGTGTTTGATGCGTAAGCAAGTATAACAACGACATTGCTGCTAATCGGGTTTAAAAGAATCTGCCCCTCTGATGGGGAGGCCATTACAAATAATGGATTACCGGAAAATACACTCGCGTCTCCCTTAAAGGTATGATGGGAGATAAAGTGTGAGAGAACTGAGGTCAGGCCGCCAGGATATGCCGGGTATGTGGCGACGCTGGCTTGATTTAAAGCAGCTTCACACGTCTGATTTGCTGTGACTGGGGTTGCAACCTGAATGCATCCTTGTGAGCCTGATGTATTGGTGATGATTATATATGGCTCACCGGCTACGTACAAATCGAGATATCCTTGTAAATCGGTAACTGCACTCCTTGCGTTTGACTCTGTTGCCCTAACCCGGGCCTTTTCTCTCTGCCCCAAAAAGGCAGGTACCGCTATAGCGGTCAACAGGCTGATTATCGCTATAACTACCATAAGTTCAACTAACGAAAAACCTTTTATATCTCTCAAACGCTTCACCATAATATCATATATCCTTTTTATCCAATTAATCAAGCCTCTCTCCACTGATAACGAAGACTGATAGCCTTCCATCACCTACTGCAGTAGTGTAACAAAAATACAATATTTAATTCAATCCATAGACTGCGGTTAAAATCGATGTGAATATTGTATAATAAAATATGGGGTCTGACTGTGTAATTATACTGTAGTTATCTGTAATTATACTCTGTAATTATACTAGGAGGAAAGGAGTAAGATGGAAAATAACACTGACCAGAGGGCTATCACTGTCTACCCATCTACTGTAATACCTATTGAATGTCCATACTGTAAGGTCAAAGGTAAAATAAAAAGGGAGTACCCGCCGGAAAAGAAATTTACCATAATTTGCCCTAACTGCAAAAAGCATATCACAATTAATATTAATACTCGTTTGTTCTATCGTAAAGACATTCATCTTGAGGCTTATTATCAGATGAAGGGAACGAAAAGTCCGGCAAAAAAGTGTGAGATATTAGATATGTCCCGCATGGGACTGAGCCTCAAGTGTCATAAAATCGAGCCTATTCATAAAAAGACAGGCGGTGTTATGTTGTTGAAACTTGCATTGCCGCCGAGGAAAGAGTCAATCAAGGTATCTTGTGAAGTTGTGCGTACTATTGAGGAGACAGACAAGACTATAACCCTGGGGCTAAAGTTCATAGACCTTGGTGAATATGAAGAGACGCAAATCGGCTTTTTCCTGCTGCCGTAAATAACACATGCCTAATCTCATGGTCATTAGTCACCGCCACTACATTTACTGTACCCCAAAAAAATCCAGAAGCCCAAGCCGGGCGTTTATAAGGAGTTCCGGCGGGGACGGCCATTGTTCCATGATAATCATGCCGTTAAAACTGCGGTTTTTCATTATTGATGAAAATCCCCTCAGCCCAAGGCTGTTTGATTGTGATGGGCCGGTGAAGAGTGTCATGTGGCTGTCGCGGTCTCCGAAGTTCTCGTGGGCGTGGATATGAACTATTGGCACGTCAAGCCTGTCGATATATCTGAGAAAATCGTTTCTGGTTTCATGGAAAATATTGGCGTGGCCGATATCAAGGCACATGCCTACATGCCTGGCATTTTGGATGGGAAGCATAGAAAATAACCGGTTAAAGTCATCAGGGCCTGTAATAGTAGTGTTCTCGATGGACAGTTGAATCCGGGCATTGGCAGTAATGTTGATTAATGGAATCAGGGATTTCATATAGCTCTCGATTCCATGTTCTGTAAAGAGGTGAATATTTATATTTGACGCCCCGACGTCGCAGGCGAACTCTACATGCTTGTTAAAAATGTCCGAGAAATTGTCGAATAATGGATTGGCCTCGGCGGGGACATGCACAGACAGGGCTATATTGTGTCTGGTGGACTGTTCTTTTATGAGTTGTCTGTCCTGTCTGGTGGCATCTTCAATATCCCAGCCCTGGCCCCATGATTTTTTGTCAGAGAACCACTCAAAGGCATCAAAGCCGTTATTTATAGCAAAATCAAACGGCAGCCGACCCTGCGGTGATGAGAAGGCCGTCTGATTGCCTATGCGAATATATTTTTTATCAACCATAACCATAGTTATTATAGTAGGGCGTTGCGATTTTTGCAATCACATATGTTAGAATAGGGCGTTGCAGTAAAAAGGAGGATGTGTGTGTCAGAGGATATAAGAGTACGGTTTGCGCCAAGCCCTACGGGGTATCTTCACATAGGCGGGGCGAGGACTGCCCTTTTTAATTATTTATTTGCCAGACATCACAATGGAAAATTTATTCTACGCATAGAGGACACTGACAGGAGCCGCTCAACGGACGAATACATAGAGGCAATCATAGACGGCATGAAATGGCTGAACCTTGACCACGATGAGGGACCTTTCAGACAGACCGACCGCACGGAGCTGTACCGTCAGTATGTAACCCGCCTGCTTAAAGAGGATAGGGCGTATTATTGCTATTGTTCTGCAGAGGAGTTGGAATCAAAGAGAAAACTTGCCGCCGCAGCCGGTAAGCCGCCCAGATATGACGGCACATGCAGGGATTTGAAAAACCCCATCGCGGAGATAAAACCAACTGTCAGGTTTAAGATGCCCCTGTATGGCAGCACCCTGGTTGATGATTTAATAAAAGGCAAGATAGTTTATGAAAACACTGTATTTGACGATTTTATAATAATGCGTTCAGACGACACGCCAACGTATAATTTCGTAGTCGTAGTGGATGACATAGAGATGGGCATAACGCACATAATCAGAGGGGATGACCATTTAAATAACACGCCGAAGCAGATACACATATATGAGGCATTTGGGAAGACGCCGCCGAAGTTTGCGCACCTGCCGATGATACTTGGCTCTGACAAGGCGCGTCTGAGTAAGCGTCATGGGGCAACGTCTGTGCAGGCCTATCGTGAGATGGGTTATCTGCCGGAGGCGCTGTTGAATTACCTTGTACGGCTTGGCTGGTCACACGCTGACCAGGAGATATTCTCGAAGGCCGAACTGATAGAGAAATTTTCATTAGAGCATGTCGGCTCCTCTGCCGCCGTTTTCAATCCGGAGAAGCTGTTGTGGATGAACAGTGAATACATTAAGGCGAAGCCGCCCGATGAATTGATCCCGCTGTTGACGCTTGACACCACTGGTTTGGATAAGGCGTGGCTTGCCAGGGCGATAGCAACCCTTCAGGAGCGCTCAAGAACCATAATAGAGCTGGCAAATTCACTGCAATACTATATTGAAGAGACAGTAGTAATAGATGAAAAGGCGGGAAAGAAGTTTCTGACCTCAGAGACAAAGCCGTACATTATGGCATTAATAGAAAGGCTCAGTGCGATATCAGACAGCGGCTTTACAGCGAAGGAGATAGAGTCCGTGTTTACGGGGCTGATGACTGAATATAACATCCAGCTTGGCAAGATAGCCCAGCCGACAAGGGTAGCCCTAACGGGAAACACAGTAAGTCCTGGTATATTTGAGGTCATAGAGCTAGTGGGAAAAGAGCGGACAATAAAAAGGCTGCAAAAGGCTCTGGTGTCTGTTAGGGGAATTTAATTGCTGCCGTAACATTGTACTATACCCATCCCCATTGTCAAGACAAGAAATTAGTCTCTGGATTAAATTATCAGTCTGTCTACTGTTAGTTATGTTTTCGCCGAAATACACCTCATTGTGATGTATCATCCACCTTATCCCTTTGCCCAGTTTTTGGGGAGTATTATAGTTTTTTTAGACAAGACTTTTGTGTTATAATGAAGCCTGTTGTTATGAGTTGAGCAAATGGCATATAAAGACCTTGGTGATTTCATAAAGACGCTGGAAAAGAGGGCGCTGCTAAAGCGCGTGAAGGCAGAGGTTGACCCTGTACTTGAGATACCGGAGATTAATGACCGCATTGTCAAGCAAGGCGGCCCGGCGCTGTTGTTTGAGCGCTGTAAGGGGTCTGACTTTTCGTGTGCTGTGAACCTGTTTGGTTCATATGAGAGGATGTGTCTTGCCCTTGGTGTAGAGTCCATTGATTCGATAGGAAAAGAGATAATAGAGTTTTTAGAGCCTGAGATTCCTACTAATTTTATTGATAAGCTAAGGGCACTGCCGATGTTAAAACGCCTTGCCGATTTCTTTCCTTCATACGTCAAGCATGGGGCCTGTAAGGACGTGATAATAAAAAACAACCCTTCGCTGTTTGCCCTGCCGATATTAAAGACATGGCCAGAGGACGGTGGTAGATTTATTACGCTGCCCATGGTGTTCACCAAAGACCCAGAGACCGGAGAGAGAAACTGCGGCATGTACAGGATGCAGGTGTATGACGACACCACAACTGGGATGCACTGGCATATGCACAAAGACGGCGCAAGGCACTATAAAAAGGCTGAGAAACTGGGAAGGCGCCTTGATGTTGCAGTCGTTGTCGGCGCTGACCCTGCAACGCTTTATACTGCGACAGCGCCGCTTCCCGAGGGCATAGATGAGATGCTCTTTGCGGGGTTTTTAAGGAAATCCCCTGTAGAGCTTATTAAATGTGAGACAGTGGCACTTGAGGTACCGGCTAATGCCGAGTTCGTCCTTGAGGGCTATGTTGAGCCGTTTGAACGGCGGACAGAGGGGCCGTTTGGCGACCATACCGGCTATTATTCCTTAGAGGACGAGTTTCCAGTGTTTCATATTACGTGTATTACGCACAGAAAAAATGCCATTTACCCTGCCACAATAGTGGGGAAGCCTCCGATGGAGGACTGTTTTATTGCGAAGGCGACGGAGAGGATATTCCTGCCGCTTTTAAAAAAGCAGCTCCCTGAAATTGTGGATATGAATCTGCCGCTTGAGGGTGTGTTTCATAACATCGCCCTTATATCGATAGATAAGCGCTACCCCGGGCACGCCAGAAAGGTGATGTATGCCCTCTGGGGTATGGGGCAGATGAGCTTTACCAAGATGATTGTAATTGTGGACAAATGGGTTGACGTTCAAAACCCCTCAGAGGTAGTCTGGAGGATAGGAAACAACGTAGACCCAAAGAGAGACACCGTTGTTGTGGAAGGCCCGCTTGACGTGCTTGAACATGCCTCGGCAATACCGGCCTATGGCGGCAAGATTGGTATAGATGCGACAAAAAAACTTGCCTCCGAGGGGTTTACACGTAATTGGCCGGATGACATATCGATGTCGCCAGAGATCACTGCCCTTGTAGATAAGCGCTGGCAGGAGTACGGTTTATGAAACAAATTTTAGGGATTGCCGCCGTTGTAGCTCTCCTTGCCAGTATATTCTTTTTTCTGAGACATGTATCTCACTCACATACCCCAGATGAGTTATCATATCTTGTGATAGTTGCCGTACTTATTCTGTCGATGGCAATTATACTAGGCGGATGTGAGTTATTTGCAAACGGTGTAGAGAACCTGGGACGGCATATGAATTTATCCCATGCAGCAGCTGGAGGCATTTTAGCAGCCGTGGGGACAGCCCTCCCTGAGACACTTGTCCCGATTTTTGCCATAATCTTCGGCTCGGAACAACATGGTGAAGGGATTGCCGTTGGCTCGATTTTAGGGGCGCCTTTTATGTTGACTACATTGGCTATGTTTTTTCTTGGTGTGACTGTCTTTATCTTATGGCTAAAAAAAGACAGGGAAAAACCTTTGTTTAATGTCAGTATCAAGGCTTTGGAGACAGACCTGGTGTTTTATGTTCCGACAATGGTATTTATCCTTATTATCAGCTTATGGGGAAACACTATTGTAAAATACCTTGGGGCGATAGGATTGGTCATAGTTTATGTGGCGTTTTGTAAGGTAACGTTAAGCCATGAGGCTGAAGCTGGGGAAGAGTATGATGGGAAATTATATTTAAACTGTTACCTTGGATGCTCAAAGGCATTTGCAAATATCGTACTTCAAATACTTGTCGGGCTGCTGTTTATCATCGCCGGGGCACATATATTTATTGATTATATTACGATATTTTCAATTAAATCAGGGGTATCCTCCCTGGTTCTTGCATTAATTATTGCCCCTCTTGCAACGGAGCTTCCCGAGAAATACAATTCCATCACATGGACAGTACAAGGCAAGGATACGCTTGCAATGGGAAATATTACAGGGGCGATGATATTTCAATCCACAATACCCATTTCGGTTGGCTTACTGTTTACCAGTTGGACTTTGGGAAATACAGAGCTTTTAAACATTGTCATAGCCATTACGATGGCCTCATTGATATTAATTACGATAAAAGTAAAGAAGACGCTCCCGGGCTGGACTTTGTTGATAGGCGGGATATTTTATGCCGCCTATATTGTGCGAATCTTTAGTTAAGCAGAAGTGGTTTGACTATTTGGATACTGCATCATTCTGGTTGTCATCGCGGATTGAAAAAACCCTCACGATATCATCTTTAGTAAAGTATTCTCTGTCGGGGCCTGCCGACCTTATCTCTGCCTTGTATGGGCTGAGCTTTTTATATAAATATGGAATGCCGCAGGTGTCTTTGAATTCTGATGCAGTCATTTGAAGGTTAGTAAACTTATCAGGGACTTTGCCATCGTGCCCGACTGCATAAATATCCATTGCAGACAATATGTTGCCGAGTTCGTTTTGTGAGATATTGTAAATCACGTAACACCAGAGTGCGTCTAATGTATCTGCAATAGAATGAGAGGCAAAATCAGGAAACGACAACTTTGAAATCTGGGCTATCTCCTCCAACTCTTTCTTGTCCTCACCGGATAGAGGGGATAGTTTCGGCTTTCCTGTATTTGGACACACCACTGCCTTTTCACCATTGGTCACATCCATCTCAACCGAAGTTTTTGTAACAAGAACATTTACCGTTCCCTCAAGCACGGCAGTCTTTGTGGCATATTCAGATTTTACAAGACACTCAGGTAGTTCATCGACATACTTTACTAAAAAAGACGTGCCTCTTACGCCGGCAACAACCTGAGGGGTTTGTACAGAAAATACTTTCGTTTTAGCTTTCAGATTTTCTGTGAGTTTTTTATTGACGTCTGACAATACAGCGCCTTTTGCCAATTTAGTGCGCGGGGTACCTTCAGGGCTGTCTTTATCGACTTCGAGGGCGGTGTTTCCTTTAAGCCTTGAAGTAGCAGACTTTTTAAATATCACATCTGCCTTTGAGTTGTTCTGAGTGGTTATTACATCCCCGGGTTTTACTTCGTCATATTTTTTTGCTGGTACTTCCTGATTTCCCTGCTTTTGTAAGGTAACAGTTCCCTCAGTTTTATTAATGATATACTTGTCTGATAATTTACTGTACTGGAGATAGAGCGCAGCTAAGATAGCAGCGACTATAAGTATTCCTGAAAACAATAATATCTTTCGAAAGTTCATGTAATTTGTCTCTGAGATTTAATCAATTCAGTTTCTAAACATTCACTGTCGCAGTACGTCATACACATGATATTATGAAGGGAGGTGTTCTGTCAAGTTCGTGTAGATGATTTTCAAACTGATGTCGGCTGCCCTTGCCGAGTGGGTGATATAGCCTGTTGAGATTATATCGATGCCGGTTTCTGCGATTTCCATGATGTTTTGAAGCGTGACATTCCCTGATGCCTCAAGCAGAACATCAGTTCGTGCTGCCCGCGCAATGCCTACGGCCTGTTTCATTGTTGCTGTGTCCATGTTGTCGAGCATTATGACATCAACATTTGTCGATAGCGCCTCGTTGAGTTCGCTGAGGTCTTTTACCTCGACCTCTATCTTCGTAAGCAGCGGTGTCTTTTTTACTTTTTCCACTGCATTTTTGATCCCTCCGCAGGCCGCTATGTGATTGTCCTTTATTAAAACCCCATCGTATAATCCGAACCTGTGGTTGTCTCCTCCACCGGCCCTTACTGCGTATTTCTCCATGTATCTCATATTGGGTGTGGTTTTTCTTGTGTCAACGACTTTTACGGGCAGACCGGAGACTGCCGAAACGAATTGCCGTGTCAGGGTGGCAACTCCACAAAGGCGCTGCATTATGTTAAGGGCAACCCGCTCTGCCGTCAGTATCGACCTTGTGCTGCCGCGTAATGATGCGATTTGACCGCCTTTATTTATAAGCTGCCCGTCAACGGCCAATGCCTTTATCTCTACGCCGGGGTCAACGATATAAAATACGGCCTCAAAAAAGAGAAGCCCTGCAACTACTGTCGCTTCCTTGGCAGTCAGTACCGCTTCAGAGCGCGATGAGGTATCTATTGTCAGCATAGTGGTCATGTCGCCGTGACCAATGTCTTCAATCAGGGCGTTTCTTATCGAGTCCATTACGGCGGGTGGAATTTCTGCCGGATGTAGAGGGGTCATTTATCCAGTTTTTTTAACTTATCTATGTTGCTTTGAATACGGTCTCTTTTTTCTATCAGCTCTGAATATTTCAATTTATCTTTTTCTACGATCGCCTTTGGCGCACGGTCTCTGTAGTCCATGTTTGAGAGTTTCACCTCAATATCCCTTATGGCAGTGTCGAGCTTCTTTAGCTCTTTACCCAGGCGTTGAAATTCGGCTGCAACGTCAAACAGGCCGCTTACAGATACGTATATCTCCATGCCGGTCTTAACCGCTGTCATTGTAGAGGGTTTTTTCTCTATATTGCTGCCTGTCTCAAGCGTTTCCAGCTTTGCGAGATCGACGATAAAGTCAGAGTTATCAATGAGCATTTTTCGTATCTTACCGGAGGTCTTTACTGAAACCTTTAGTTTTTTCGATGGAGAGATATTAAACTCACCGCGAATACTTCTTATCCCGCTTATGGCGTCTATTACAAAGGACATCTCATCGTTGGCGTTAGCATACGCACGGAACATGTCCGCAGCGGGGTAGGGCGCAAGGGAGATTGTTTGTCCGGTTTGAGGAAAAGATTTCCATAATTCCTCAGTAATAAACGGCATAAATGGATGAAGCAGTCTCAGAGAATTGTCAAATACATAGATCAGGCACTTTAATGTTAGTGAGGCATTGGGATAGTTTCTCTCGAATGAAGTCTTGGCAAGTTCGATATACCAGTCACACAGTTCATGCCAAACAAACTGATATACGGCGCTTGAGGCATCGTTAAACCTGTAATCTGCCAGGGCCTTGTCAATGTCTGAGGCGGCCTCAGAAAGCCTGTAGAGTATCCATTTATCTGGCAGTGTAAGAGACCCCTTATTGAGAGCCTGAATCTCTTCGCTGATTTCACCGATGGTACTAATCCCCGCCGGTTCTATCTTGTCGATGTTAAGCTTGATAAACCTTGACGCATTCCAGAGTTTATTAGCGAAGCGGCGGTAGCCTTCTACACGCTCCTCGGCAAACTTTATATCCCTTCCCTGAGCGGCAAAGGCAGCAAGCGAGAACCTGAAAGAATCTGTCCCGTAGTTATCTATAATCGTAAGCGGGTCAACCACGTTGCCCTTTGATTTGCTCATCTTCTGGCCTTTTTCATCCCTGACAAGGGCGTGGATATAAACATCGTGAAACGGGACATCCTTCATAAACTTCTGTCCCATCATGATCATCCTGGCTACCCAGAAAAACAATATATCAAAACCAGTAACAAGTACGCTTGTTGGATAAAATGTCTTTAGGTCATCTGTGTTGTCCGGCCATCCAAGCGTACTGAATGGCCATAGGGCAGAGGAAAACCATGTGTCAAGCACATCGGGGTCTTTGACTATGGCGGCGCTGCCACACTGCGGGCATTTGTTTAAGTCCTGACG
This sequence comes from Candidatus Magnetominusculus xianensis, assembly GCA_001541255.1. GTDB lineage: Bacteria > Nitrospirota > Thermodesulfovibrionia > Thermodesulfovibrionales > Magnetobacteriaceae > Magnetominusculus > Magnetominusculus xianensis. The sequence continues at coordinate 48,028 of LNQR01000021.1, read as the reverse complement.
GTCTGAAAACGGTCTTACCTGAATACCTACGGTAATGGTCTTTGCATTTGAGATAATCTCAGCGTGGCTGAACCCAAAGGCCTTTAGCTCCGCGTATGTGCCTTCGGCAATGCCATTTATTTCCTTAAGTAATTTCACATGAATGAACTGCCCCTGTGAATGCCCTGAGTCAGTGGCACAATCGGCGCAGTACCATACCGGTATCCTGTGTCCCCACCATATCTGTCTGGAGATGCACCAGTCTTTTATGTTTTCCATCCATGAGAAATAACTGTTCTTCCATCCTTCTGGTATAATATTAATCTTACCGCCACTGACCAAATCAATGGCGTCTTTTGCCATAGATTCTACATCGACATACCACTGGGCTGTTGGCAGGGGTTCGATTATTGTCCTGCATCTGTAGCAATGGGCTATTGAGTGCGTGTGCTTGTCTTCTTTTATGAGCAGTCCTTTTTCTTTCAGGTCTTCGATGACGGCCTTTCTGCAGTCGTAACGGTCAAGGCCTGCGTATTTGTCTCCGGCGTTTTCTGTCATTTTACCGTCCTGCCCGATTACGGCTATGAAGGGAAGGTGAGGTGACTGACGTTTTGCTATAGCCTCGTCGTTGAAATCATGCGCCGGTGTCACTTTCACTGCACCAGTGCCAAAGGATGGGTCAACTTCCTTATCAGCAATTATCGGGATTGTCCTTCCGGCAAGCGGCAGCCTTAATAATTTTCCAATGTACCCATTATATCTTTCATCATCTGGATTAACAGCAACGGCAGTATCGCCAAGCATTGTCTCCGGGCGTGTCGTAGCTACAATAATATAATTATGCTCATCAAGGAGCGGGTAACGTATATATGTCAGTTTGCCTTCATATTCTTCATGCTCCGCCTCAAGGTCTGAAAGGGCGGTCGAGCAGCGCGGACACCAGTTTATCAATCTTGTTGAGCGGTATATCAGGCCATCCTCAAACAAGGATACAAATACCTCGCGCACAGCCCGCGATAGCCCCTCGTCCAGTGTAAACCTCTCACGAGACCAATCACACGAGGCTCCGAGTTTTTTCAGTTGATGGATGATTTGGCCGCCGTTGAGGGCCTTCCACTGCCAGACCCTCTCTGTAAAGGCAGCCCTTCCTAATGCCTCACGGCTGAGACCTTCTGCGGCAAGCTGCTTTTCTACGACATTCTGCGTAGCGATTCCGGCGTGGTCTGTCCCCGGCACCCACAACACCGTGTACCCTTTCATCCGCTTCCAACGCGACAGGATATCCTGAAGTGTAACGTTAAGGGCATGCCCCATGTGCAGTGAGCCGGTAACGTTTGGTGGAGGGATGACTATTGAGTAGCTCTGCTTTGATTTATCATTTAATTTACCATTTAATTTACCGGGGGACGGCTGAAAAAAGCCGTTTTCCATCCAGTAGGAATACCACTTCTCTTCAACATCCTTAGGCTCATAAGACTTTGCTATCTCTTTGACCTGGGTGTTCATTCTATGTCCAAAATGTTTATGACCAAACCGCTTACATAAACTCCGATTTTATTTGCTCTATCTCATGATTAATAAGACGCTCGGCAACACCTGGGACTGCCTCCCAAATAACCTTTTCGACATCACGTTTTATTGCCGGAATATTGTCCTGCAATACTCCGGTAATAACTCTTTCGGTTACATCACGTGTCATCTTGAAAATCTCTGCGGGCAGTGTTGCCAATATCCCTTTAATTGTCGAGGAAATTACCTGATTAACTATGACCTCAAGGTTTATCGTCCCAATAACATCGCTGATCTTCTTATTTATCGCTTCTGAGACCATATCGTTTAAGCCTACAGACACATCCTTAAAACTATTGTTTATGTAACCGTCTACTGATTCTCTGAAAGTTGATAAAATCGTGCCTTCGTCAATAACCTGCGTCACTTTTTGTTCAAGGCTGCGCTGCAAAATATAAGTCACATCTCCTGTTGTCAATAAAACATTTCCCGCGTGTGAAGATGGCGCAGAGTACCCGCTCTGAGGTTCAGCAAACGGAGGAGGTGTAGCGGCAGCCTGCGGTCTGACCGGTTCACGTGGAGGAGCGCTAACCTGTGGTTCGGGGGCGCGAGGCGCTTGAGGCGTTTGAATAACCGGTTGAGGTTTTTCCGCTATCTCAGGCTCTTTTTTGACGGGGCTTATCTCCGGGGGCTGCGACATACCCAGTAATATATCCTCATTAGCAAAAGAGGTTTCAACATCCTGCGTCTGTTCGTTCCAGCTTGGCTCATGGTGTGCCGGAGTCTCAGCCGCACTTGTTTCTATGGGCAGTTCCTCGGCTATAACGACTGTCTTCTGAGCGTCGCTGTTGTCGATGTCAGAAGATTCCTCTGCCATTGTCCCGGCAAGCAGGGCCTCTATGTCGTTTTCGTCCATAACTGTCGACCCTTTGGAGTCTGGGACCTTTGCGTCGCTGCTGTCTCTCTCATCAGTTCCTCCAGATAAACTATCAAGCACATCCTTGAGTTCCCTTGTAGTTAAATCGCTGTCTGACATACTCTGAAATTCACCGCTGTCTTCAGAGATAGACTGACCCTCTTCAAAGACCCCCGTATCGTCTATATCGCTTTTCCCCAACAGCTCTTCGATGTCGTCGTCTCCCATTAATGAATCACCCAGGTCTACCGGTTCTTCTCCTTTTCCAGCTTCGTCGAAAGTGGTAACTTCGCCGTCTGATGACGAAGACGGGCCTAACACCGCGTTAATCTTATTCAAAAATTCCTGAGACTCAAATGGCTTAATTAGATGGTCCGAGGCACCGCAGTCCTTAAAGCTGCGTTCATTTAACGGCTCAAATGCCCCGACCAGGAGTATAACAGGGATATGTTTTGTTTTTTCGTTTGCTTTAATCTGTTTGCAAAGCTCGTAACCGTTTACTTTCGGCATCTCAATGTCGGCAAGCACTATGGAAGGATTGAATTTGTTTATTTTGTCAAGTGCCTCCTGACCGTCGTTGACGGAAATGATCTGGAAGTCTTCCTCCGATAGGATCAGCTCCACCACCTTTTGTATCGTGATACTGTCGTCCGCTAATAATAGTCTCTTAGGCATTTCTTACCTCTTTATATATATTTTATTCACATTTATACAAATAATCAAGAGACTCTTCTTTATTATAACTGTTGAACCCACGGTTCTATTTATTATAACTGTTGAACCCACGGTTCTATTTGTGTAACTGTTGAATCCACGATTCTGTTTGTGTAACTGTTGAATCCACGGTTCTGTTTGTGTAACTGTTGAATCCACGGTTCTGTTTGTGTAACTGTTGAATCCACGATTCAACAAGACGAAACACCTCACGTACCGCCAAAGTGACCGGAACCAGCCGTCGAGCTATCGTGGGCTGGCGTACAGCTAAACTTTGACAATAGCTTCGCTGTGTTTGCTGAATTACACCATGGGCAGGCAGCTTCACTGGTACCCATTTTCTGTAAGAGTGTAAATTGCTTTTTACAGTCCATACAAGTGTATTCGTATATTGGCATAGCACACACTCCTTTACGATACAATTTATTCGACGCTGCATATACTAACATATTTATATCGTAATTTAATATATGTCAGAAAATTTTTTATATTTGCCCCGATGCTATAGTATGTGCCAAAAATTATGCCCAAAAATTACACAGAGAGATTTGACAAGCATTTTGGAGTTATGGTTAAATAGATTACCTTTAATGGCAGTCCGGTGAGACTGTAAGGAGAATAATGTGAAACTGTCTGCCGCTGTAATCTCTGTGAGAGCCGCCTGTTGGGACATTAGCGCTTGTGTGCAGTTAGAAATTGAACACTGCTGTGTGCGGCTGGAAACTGAACAGTGTTAACCAGAGAACTCCTCAACGAAAGCGACATTGCCCGAATGCTATCCCGTATGGCACACGAAATAATTGAGAGGAACGAGGGGTGTGAGAATGTCTGTATTGTAGGGATTCACCGTGCAGGGGTCTATATTGCACGGCGCTTGTCTGAGAAAATACGGCTCATAGAGGGTGTTACTATTGCCGTTGCCTCCCTGGATATTTCATTTTACAGGGATGACCTCAACCGCAGGAAAAATCATCCTATCGTAAGAAAGACTGAGATGCCGATAGATATAAACGATAAAAAAATTATCCTTGTCGACGATGTCCTCTACACCGGCAGGACTATCAGGGCTGCTATGGACGCCCTGAATGACTTTGGACGGCCTGCTCAGATACAACTTGCCGTGCTTATAGACAGGGGACACAGGGAGCTGCCGATTCGGGCTGACTATGTAGGAAAAAATATTCCTACATCAAGGTCAGAAAATATTAAAGTGTTACTTAAAGAAGATGCAGACCACGACATGGTCTTAGTCATCAGAGATGACCCTGATGTCTGAGAAACAACTTTAAGGATTCATGGATAAAGACCTGTTAGATATTAAAAGCGCTGCTACGGCTGATATTGAGCTGATACTCAATACGGCCTCATCTTTTAAGGATGTCTTATCGAGGGATATTAAGAAAGTCCCCACTCTTCGGGGTAAGACAGCGGTGAACCTGTTTTTTGAGCCGTCTACGAGGACAAAGACATCTTTCGAGCTGGCAGAAAAAAGACTGAGTACCGACGTAATCAACTTTGTAGTGCCGTCGAGTTCTGTTGCCAAAGGAGAGACACTGTACGATACGATTAAGACTATCGAGTCCTATGGCATAGATTTTATAATCATCAGGCATCAGTTTTCAGGCGTACCACATTTTATATCACGTATTTCAAAGGCCTCCGTAATCAACGCCGGAGACGGCATAAACGAACACCCTACACAGGCGCTGCTTGACGCCTTCACGATTAAAGAACAAAAGGGAACTATTGCAGGGCTTAAAATAGCAATCGTAGGAGATATTTCACACAGCAGGGTGGCAAAGTCCAATATATACTGTCTGAAAAAACTTGGGGCAGATATAAGATTAATCGCGCCGCATACACTAATTCCAACCGGTATAGAAAATGATGTGACAGAGATTTACCATGACATCGAATCAGGGATTGCCGACATAGACGTGATCATGACGCTGCGAATACAACAGGAGAGACAGTCGGGCGGCTTTTTCTCATCGACCGATGAGTACTTTAAGTTCTGGGGGCTAACACTCAAAAGGCTTGGCAAGGCCAGACCTGATGTAATCGTCATGCACCCCGGCCCGATGAATCGCGGCGTGGAGATAGCCTCTGAAGTAGCCGACAGCAGGCACTCAGTAATCAACACACAGGTTACTAACGGCCTTGCCGTCAGAATGGCAGTCTTGTATCTTTTGGACAGTGCGAGACCGCGCAAATGACAAGTCTAAACAGTCACTTGAAATATGAGGTATAACCAATGGATTTAATTATTAGAAGAGGCCATATCGTTGATCCTTCACAGGGTATAGACTTCATAGGCAGCATATATATTGAAAACGGTTTGATAGTAAAAATAGAGAATACCGGCACGACAGTCGAGCCGGGAATCACAAGGGTATTAGACGCCTCCGGCCTTTACGTCTTTCCAGGGCTTGTTGACATGCACGCGCACTTACGGGAGCCGGGGTTTGAGTACAAGGAAACCATAAAAAGCGGCACATCGGCTGCCGTTAAGGGCGGCTTTACAAGTGTCTGTTGTATGCCAAACACAAAGCCGGTAAACGACAACGAGACAGTGGCGGAGTTCATAGTGAAGAAGGCGCTGTCCGAGGGTTTTTGTAACGTGTTTCCAATAGGGGCGATAACAAAGAGACAGGAAGGCGTGGAGCTTGCCGAGATGGGCATGATGAAAGACGCTGGCTGCGTGGCATTTTCAGATGACGGCAGACCGGTAACTGATTCGTTGTTGATGCGCCGTGCGCTTGAGTACTCGAAGGTGTTTTCATCGCCGATAATATCACATGCCGAGGATTTATCACTTTCAAACAACGGTGTTATGAACGAGGGGTATCTATCGACAACGCTTGGCCTGAGGGGAATACCGGCGGCATCGGAGGTAATAGCGATAAAAAGGGATATAGAGCTTGCCGCGCTGACGGGCGGTCGGCTGCACATTGCCCATTGCTCAACAGCAGGCGGGGTAAGGGCCATCAGAGAGGCAAAAAGAGATGGTATTTATGTTACGGCAGAGACATGCCCTCATTATTTTCATTTAACTGAGGCAGAGACCGGCGGATATAATACTGCCGCGAAGGTGAATCCACCGCTGAGAACCAAAAAAGACGTAGAGGCCGTTAGAGAGGGTCTCATAGACGGCACCATAGATGTCATCGCTACAGACCATGCGCCTCACCACAGAGATGATAAACTTTGCGAGTTCGACAGGGCGGCATTTGGAATATCTGGGTTTGAGACTGCATTTTCTCTGAGCCTTGCGCTGGTTAAAGGGGGGCTTCTGACGTTGAACCAATTAATCGAAAAAATGACCATAAGGCCGGCACAGATATTGGGACTTAGTAAGGGCAGTTTAAGAGAAGGTGTGGAGGCTGATATTGTTATAGCAGATTTAAACAAAGACTTTATAGTTGACCCTGAACAGTTTGTATCTAAAGGAAAAAATACACCATTCAACGGTTGGCGTCTCAGCGGGATGCCAGTTATAACCATATGTAAAGGTAAGGTGAAGTATCACCTTAATAATAGTTTAATGGCGGAAGGTATATGAAGAAAAGGGCCTTGTTGGTATTATCAAACGGTCTGGTCTTTGAGGGGGAGTCATTTGGCGCTGAGGGAGAGACTGAAGGCGAGGTGGTGTTTAATACATCGATGGCGGGTTATCAGGAGATATTGACCGATCCTTCGTACAAGGGGCAGATAGTGGCAATGACGTATACGCAGATTGGGAATTACGGAATCAATCATGAGGATATCGAATCAAAAGACGCACCAAAGGTGGAGGGGTTTATAGTAAAGGAGTATCTGGATTACCCAAGCAATTGGCGGTCTGACGGGGCGCTTGGGCATTATCTCATTAAACACGGCATTGTTGGAATTCAGGGGATAGACACGCGTGCCCTTACGTCATGCTTGAGAGACTGTGGTTCTATGATGGGGATAATCTCTACGGATGCCCGCCACACACCGGCGGCTCTGTTTGAGAGAATCAGAGATCATTCAGGGATTGGCGGGATTGATTTAGTCAAAGAGGTGACGACGGACAAATCTTATAAGTGGCATGAAAAGGTCTGGGGATATGAGGGCAGCAGCTCAAATGTGAGGCCGCTTCATCATGAGACCATTAAAGTAGTAGTTTATGATTTTGGGGTTAAGCTCAATATATTAAGAAATCTTGCTGCTGAGGGATTTGACTTAACCGTAGTGCCTGCTGAGACAAGCAGCGCCGAGGTGCTTGAGATGAGTCCTGATGGGATATTATTGAGTAACGGTCCCGGGGACCCTGAGGCTGTGTCCTATGGGATTCGAAACGTGAAGGCGCTCATAGGGAAAAAACCTATTTTTGGTATTTGTCTGGGGCATCAAATCCTCGGATTAGCGCTTGGAGGGCGGACGTATAAGCTAAAATTTGGTCATCACGGCGGCAATCACCCCGTAAAAGACTTAGCAACAGGAAAAGTGGAGATAACCTCACAGAATCACAATTACTGTGTGGATGTCGAATCCCTGAAAGGACAGGCCGTCCTGACGCACAAAAACTTATATGACGGCACTGCCGAGGGAATAAGGCACGCGGAACTGCCCATATTTTCGGTTCAGTATCACCCGGAGGCGGCACCAGGGCCAAACGATTCCAACTATTTATTCAGGAGATTTAAGGACATGATAACGGGAGGCAAATATGAAAGTCAATAGAGGCGGCATTAAAGAAGGTACTATGGTAGAGGTTTTGGAGGGGAAAACACCTGTCTTAATAGCAAATGTTGGCGGCAGTTATTATGCTGTTGGCGGCATATGTCCGCATATGAGATGCCATCTTCAGAAGGGCACGCTTAAGGGCAGCACGGTGACATGTCCATGTCACGGGGCGTCTTTTGATGTAACAACAGGCAGGATGTTGTCATGGGTTGCAAGTATGTCAAAAGACCTTGCAATGGTATCAAAATATTTAGGCTGGGCTAAGGACCTTAAAACATACAGCGTAAAGGCTGATGGCGATTATCTGGAGCTGTCCTGAATTATATGGATAACAGCAAGGCCGCAGCCACATACGAAAAGACTAAATGGGCGCTGACAGACCTTCTTGTGTCGCCTGAGGCGCCAGAGACAGAGGAGATACTCAGTGGGTTAAAATCACTCGTTTCAGAGATTGTCTCGCGCAGAGATGCACTTATTGAGGACATGTCTGGCGATGACTTTACGGCATTTCTTCGTTTGATAGAGAAATTTGCAGTTGAGTCAAATCGTCTGACTGCGTACAGCCAGTTGTGGTTTTCTGAGGATACGCAAAGTCAGTCAGCGCTTACGTTTATGGGGCGTATTGAGCAACTGTTGACGGATATGTATAATGAGACACTGTTCTGGGGGCTGTGGTGGAAGTCCATAGGGGATGAAGACGCGCAGCGGCTGATGGGCCACGCCGGTGATTTACGGTATTATCTGGAGCGGGAACGTGCGTTTAAAAAACACACTTTAACAGAACCAGAAGAGAAAATCATAAACCTCAAAGACGTAAACGGTATAAACGCCGTCATTACAATCTATGACATGCTCACAAGCAAATACGAATTCGGGATAGAGGTGGACGGGCAGATGATAAGACCCCTTACGCGCGACGCCCTCATGTCATATGTGCATCATTCAAACCCTGTGTTGCGTGAGGCGGCCTATAAGGAACTCTTCAGGGTCTACTGCAACGACGAAATACTCCTGTCACAACTGTACGCCTACAGGGTACGCGATTGGGCATCGGAGCATGTCAGGATTAGAAATCACGACTCGGCAATCAGTGTCCGCAATCTTGCCAATGATATACCAAACTCAGTGGTTGACACCCTGCTGCCAGTATGCGTGGAGGAATCCCACGTATTTCAGAGATACTTCAACATAAAGAGCAGGCTGCTGGGTCTGCCAAAACTCAGGCGCTATGATATATATGCCTCTGTAAGACGAGGCGATGAGCATATAATTCCATACAACACTGCGGTAGAGACGGTGTTGGACAGTTTTAATAAATTTTCCCCGAAGTTTGGGGCATTGGCAAAGAGGGTGTTTGATGAGGCACGCATAGATGCTGAGGACAGGCCAAATAAGAGGACAGGGGCGTTTTGTTACGGGGTGCTGCCGAATATGACGCCGTGGGTGTTGATGAACTACACGGGGAAACCGCGCCAGGTAGCCACACTGGCACATGAGCTTGGACATGCGGTTCATGCCCTTGCCGCGGCGCAACATTCGGTGTTGACGTTTCATGCCCCGCTGCCGCTTGCTGAGACGGCTTCGGTGTTTTCGGAGATGCTGCTTACTGAGCGAATGCTTCAGGAGGAAGGCACCCAGGAGGCAAGGACTGCCCTTGTCTGCTCTGCCCTTGATGATATATATGCTACGGTGCTGCGTCAGGCGTATTTTGTCTTGTTTGAGCGCGAGGCACACGGGCTGCTTGCTGATGGAGCAAACCCAGGTGAGCTGAACACGCTCTATCTGAATCTGATGAGGAGACAATTCGGTGATTCAGTGGAGCTTACTGATGATTTTCAGCACGAGTGGATGGCGATTCCCCACATATTTCATACGCCGTTTTACTGCTATGCCTACAGTTTTGGTGAGCTGTTGTCGCTCTCTCTGTATAACATGTACAAAGAAGAGGGCAGGGGGTTTGTTGATAAGTTATTGAAGATATTATCTTACGGTGGTTCGGCCTCGCCGCAGCATATATTGAATGAGGCCGGTATTGATATAACAGATTCCAGATTTTGGCACGGTGGTTTTCGGGTAATAGACGGGTTTATAGATAAGCTGTTATAATTCAGAGATATATATATCGGGAGGTATTTATGTCAGGAAGACTTACATATCGTCCGTTTGAGTCGCTTGTAAAAATTACCATCGAAGAAGAGAAAACAAATCCTGAACCAGAGTTGACCGATATAGACTATTTCGCAGCGGCGATGGAGCGTGTCAGGGAGATAAGGGAGTTCAGAGAAATCCCTTATTCAGTCCCATCTGTAACTGCACAGGCTCAGAGTCCGTCAAACGATTTGGAGGCTCAGGAGACGCTGGTAAAAATCATAGCGGGCAAAAGTCCGATTGAGATACGAAACACGCAGGAGTATGTCGAGTGGGCCGAAACGGGTAGGGGGGAAGGATGCAATCCCGCCGCAAGGAAAGACCTGTTAAACCGCCTCCACCGTGGTGTGTTTTCTGTACAGGATTACGTAGATTTACACGGCTATACGTTAGAGGAGGCGGAGATAATCACAGTAGAGTTCATCGTGGAATCTGTGAGACGCAGATTTCGATGCGTGAAAATAATCCACGGCAGGGGGCTGCGTTCACCGTCCGGTCCGGTGCTGAAAGACGCCCTGATAAAATGGCTGACAGGGCGAATGAGAAAACACATCAAGGCATTTGCAACTGCCAGAGGATGTGACGGCGGCCTTGGGGCGGTCTATGTGTTGCTAAAGTGACAGACAATAGGGGAAAACAAAAGTGCTGACAAGACTAAAGGTATCAGGCTTTAAGAATCTGGTAGATGTAGACATAAGTTTCGGCCCGTTTACGTGCATAGCCGGGGCAAACGGTGTAGGGAAATCCAACCTGTTTGACGCAATCCAATTCTTAAGCGCATTAGCAGAGAAACCATTCAGAGAAGCCGCAATGTCGGTACGCGATAATAACGGCACACCTTCGGCAATAAAAAGTCTATTCCACAGGCATGGGGAACACACCGGCAATAAAATGACATTTGAAGCGGAGATGATTGTCCCGAAAGAAGGAATAGACGAATTAGGGCAGGAAATAAAGACGAGTAATACTCTTCTTAAATATTCACTTGAACTTATATTTAACGAAAGTAAAGGTGGTATAGAATTATTAAAGGAAGAACTTGTCCCTATAAAACTTGATGATGTTTCTAAGCGCCTCCTTTTTCCTCATGAAAGTGTATGGCGTGATTCAATACTAATAGGTAATAGAGAAAAACCATTGATTTCAACTGAAGAAAATGAACATGGTTATCATATATTAGCTCATGTTGAGGATTGTAAAGGATTTGATAGAGAAATGCCACAGATGCCTGCCACTGGATTTTCTGCCAGTGGAACTCTTGTTAATGGTATCCCTGCCAAGACATTACCAAGGACTGTGCTTTCAACCTTAATGGATGCTGCTCAAAGATACACGACGATAATGGCGAAAAAAGAAATGCAATCGTGGAGATTGATGCTCCTAAATCCATTGCTCCTTCGCGAGCCTGATAAAATTGGTGCCCCAACACAATTAGGGGACTATGGCTCTTATCTTCCATCAACTTTATACCGCATAGCAGCAGCAAAAAATAACAACGAATCACGTGTTTATCAGGAGATAGCCAATCGGCTGTCAGAACTCATAGACGATGTATCTGAAATAAGCGTTGACAGAGACGACAAACGTGAACTAATGACGCTTGAGCTGACTGACCGTAGTGGTACAAAATATACTGCGCGCGATTTATCAGATGGAACGCTGCGATTTTTGGCGGCTGCTGTGATTGAGGCAGATGAGCAGATGGGAGGGCTTATATGTTTTGAAGAGCCTGAAAATGGTATTCACCCTGCACGAATACCAGCAATGATAAAGCTCCTTAAATATATAGCCACAGATGCGACATTGCCAGTAGAGGAGGGCAACCCGCTGCGCCAGGTCATAATTAATACACACTCACCGGCGGTTGTTGCTCAAGTTCCCGATGACAGCCTTCTGATTGCAGAACTCAGAGAGATTATCAGGGATAAGAAGCGTTTTAAAGCCGCACGCTTTGGCTGGTTGCCCGATACATGGAGGGCAACAAATCAGCCCCTAATCGAACCTGTGTGCAAAGGGACAATACTTTCATATTTAAATCCAGTGCCCTATGAATCCGAGATCAACGACAATCGGGTCATCGATAGAAAAGATATAAAGGAATACCTACCGTCTTATCCAGAGGATTAACAATGAACGAGATTACTTATACATTGCTGTCAGATGGCACCGCCGACAGAAGGCTCATTCCAATCCTTACATGGCTGCTTCACCAGCACTGTCCCGATAAGGCAGTTGAAGCGAAATATGCGGATTTCAGGAATATGCCAAAGCAAAAAGACTTAGGTAAGAAAATAGAAATGGCAATGGTAAACTATCCCAGCATGATTCTCTTCATTCACCGCGACGCTGAAGGCGATACATATGATAACCGAGTATCTGAGATTCGCAAAGATATAAAAAACATTTCTGCCAAATATAAAGGGCGTCAAACCGTATGTGTTGTTCCTGTAAGAATGACTGAGGCATGGCTTTTATTCGATGAAACGGCGATACGTCTTGCTGCCGGTAATAAAAATGATCGCGTAGTTCTTGATTTACCATATTTGAAAACAATAGAAGACAAGCCAAATCTAACGGATGTGTTGGAAAAACTCCTAATAGTTGCAAGTGGAAACACCAGAGGGCGGAAGTTAAAGCAATTCAAACGTGACATTTCAGAAAAGGCATTCAAAGTTGCAGAAAATATAGAAGATTTCTCACCGTTAAGGAAATTATCGGCATTTCAACATCTCGAAGAAGAATTGACGGCAGCATTAAGAAAAATGAAGCTGATTTAAAGTTGGTTAATAAAGAATAAGGCCAACTAACAGGGCTGCGCGTAATGCCGTCCCTCTCACAAGCGCAGCCCTTTACGTTGATTATCTATCCCTTAATTTTGCAAGCAGGTTCAGTATCTCGATGTAGAGCCACACAAGCGTAACCATTATGGCAAACCCGCCGTACCATTCAAAATATTTCGGGGCGCGTTCCCTTGCCGCAGTGTCAATAAAATCGAAATCCAGCACCAGATTCAAGGCCGCAATTACTACTACCACAACGCTGAACCCTATGCCTATTACACCGCTTCCATAGATGAACGGCATTTGCACGCCGAATAACCTCAACACAAAGGACGCTAAATAGACGATGAATATCCCGCCTGTTGCCGCTACGATACCGGCCTTGAACTTATCCGTTGCCCGCACTATTCCGGCCTTGTATGCCGATAACAGCATGAAGAGTGTACCAAATGTCAGCGCCACGGCCTGAAATGCAAGCCCCGAGTATTTTTGCTCGAACACCGCCGTTATACCGCCTAAGAACAATCCCTCAAACAGTGCATATATCGGCGCTGTTATTGGCGACCACTTGTTTACAAATATCGTTACCAGCGCTGTGATTAATCCTCCAACCAGACCTATAACCATCCATGGGGTGACTGCCGCCAATCCCTCATTGAAGTATGTCTTCCATGTCCACGACGCACTGAACAGCAGGAGCAGCAGCATGAAGGCCGTTTTATTGATTGCCCCGTTTATTGTCATTGCCCCTTCAGCTCCATAAGCCACTGTCGATCTTTTTACCCTTAGTGCAGGGTTTGATGTCTTCATCATTGGTCTTATACCTCCTTAAATAGTGTTATTTTGGGGTGTTATTTTTGAGAAAACTTCGTCGTATATTACATCGGCAAGCAGTTCATAGCCCTTTGTCGAGAGGTGAAGTCCGTCGTTAGAGTACTCAATGGCAAGGCGTTGAACCGGAGTTTCGCTCGATGCTGTAAAGTAATCTGCAAATGGGATATTCAGCCCCTTCGCATTTTCTTTTATCATATTATTAAGGACAACCCTGGGCGCAATAAGAGGGTCATATCCCCTTAGAGAAGGCACGCTGACGGCTACGGGAATAATCCCAGCGTTAAGCGCCCTCGTATACATATAGTATAAATTAGAAACTATGGCGCTTATCTCCACAGACCAGCCCAAATCGTTCGTGCCTCCAAGTATTATCACGTAGTCAGGTTTAACAGACAGGATGTCTCTGTCATAACGCCTGAGCATATCTTCGGTTAATTCGCCGCTTACCCCTTTGACGACAAAATCAGCCTTGCCATCCATTTTCTCCATAAGAAAGTCCGTATAAGGCGTCTCACGATACCATGGTTCTTCTCTCGTCGGAGATTGAAACCCAACAGTAAGGCTGTCGCCAAACGCAGCTATCATCAGCTTAGACATTGTATCACCTTCCAAAGTGAATATTAATTATAATATACATATACTACGAAGTTTAAGCCGGAAATGTCAAGATGTCGTTTTCAACCTGTCAGGCCAAAGTAAAAATATCCCGTTCTTACCAAAACAGAAATATCAGATAAGTATAATTTATAAATCCGCTTATGATTGTAACAATTTCTTTATTCACTTATTATTGAAATAAATAATGGTTTTAAGGTAGTATATTTTGTGATGCAGAAACCTGATAAATCAGTGTGCGGAATGTGATGAGGTGGTAGGATTATATAAGAATAGTTACGCCCTTTATATAAGAATAGTTACGCCCTTGTGATAGGCGTGAGCGAATATTTTCACCCCTCAAATACATCATTGATATTGACCTGCAGCCCCTCGATGACCTTAGAAGTAACTGTGCCGGTTTCAGCTGCAAAGGAATGTGATATATAATTATCGTTTTCAATGGTTAAAATCTGAATTGTCTGTAGTTCAGGCAGGACTATCCAGTACTCCGGCACTCTGTATTTTTCGTATAGGGCCTTCTTAATTTCGGTATCTCTGCCGTAGCTCCACGGTGAGACTATTTCACAAACCATATCAGGTACGCCCCTTATCCAATCCTGTATGATAGCAATGTTCTCTTTTCTGATATACAGTATGTCTGGTTGAACCCGATTTATCCCTTCTTCAAAAATTACATCGAGGGGGGATAAATAGACCTTACCTAACGCCTGATTCGACTTGACGTGGCGGCGTATAATATCAGCCAAATTAAAAACAATGCCCTGATGTTTACTAAATGGACTTGGCCCCACAACAACCTCCCCGTTAATTATCTCTGTTAAGTCCAGGTCTCGTTCTAATGTTCCACATATAGGTAGATGAGTCAGCACTTCAACCCCGTTTATAATCTCCGTTAAGTCCTCTTCAAGTATGTCTGGCATTTCCATAACAGTATT
Organism: Candidatus Magnetominusculus xianensis; assembly: GCA_001541255.1. GTDB lineage: Bacteria > Nitrospirota > Thermodesulfovibrionia > Thermodesulfovibrionales > Magnetobacteriaceae > Magnetominusculus > Magnetominusculus xianensis. The sequence continues at coordinate 32,885 of LNQR01000021.1, read as the reverse complement.
TTACCATCAGGCCTGCTGGGTTGTCTATACAACGGATTTACACAATTTTTTTGTGCGTAAATTAAGGCTTTTAAAATCGCTCTAAATATGTTATAATGAACATTCTATATTTGATATGATTAAGGAGGCAGCCGTTGAAAGAAGGAATACATCCGAAATATATTGAGGCAAAGGCGTCGTGCGCCTGTGGTGTAGTGTTTGAGACCAAGTCTACAAAACCAGCTATTAGCGTGGACATTTGCTCAAAATGCCATCCCTTTTATACAGGGAAGCAGAAGATTGTTGACGCCGAAGGCCGCGTAGAGAAGTTTAATAAGAAGTATGCAGGTACGAAGAAGTAGCAGCCCCGGACGTGAAAGTAGGCGGGCAGGCCGTCATCGAAGGCGTTATGATGAAGTCGAAAGACTTATGGTCTGTAGCCGTGCGAGACCCAAAGGGCGTAATACACGTTAAAAAGGAGCAGTTGCGTCCGCTGCCAAAGTTTCTGAAGACCCCGTTTATCAGGGGTATTTACGCGCTTTATCAGTCTTTGGCCCTAGGTGTTCAGGCTATCAATTACTCGGCTTCAAAGGCACTTGACGAAGACGAAGGGAAACCCATGAGTTCAGCAGCAATTACGATGACGATGCTCTTTGCCTTTGTCATGGCTATAGGGATTTTCTTGTTTTTGCCGCTTTATCTTACAAAGCTCATAGCGCTGGGGTTCAGGCCAGTTGCCGAGAGTTCATTTCTTTTTAATATCGTTGATGGAATTCTCAGGGTAGTGTTTTTTATCGTATATGTCTTTGTTATAAGCTTGTGGAAGGACATGCGAAGGATATTTGAGTATCACGGGGCAGAGCACAAGGTCATATTTGCATTTGAAGCAGGGACAGATATGGAGCTTGCAACTATACAAAAATTTGGCACCTACCACCCGCGATGCGGCACGAGCTTTCTCTTTATCGTCATGCTGATGAGTATCCTTGTTTTTTCTATCATACCGAAGCAATGGGATTTCTTATGGAAATTTGCATCAAGGGTAGTCCTGATACCAATGATTGCCGGGCTTTCTTATGAGATATTAAGATATTCGGCCAAGTCTACCGCTAATCCGGTAATAAAATTTCTGATTCAGCCGGGTCTGCTGCTTCAGCGCATCACTACGAAGGAACCTGATGACTCTCAGGTTGAGGTTGCGCTGCGTGCCCTGACCGAAGTCATCCCCGGCCTGAAGCCTGAAGTAATGCCCGATATGGAGAAAAGCGTATGATTGAAAAACTAAACGCAATAGAGGAAAAATACAAGGAGATAACAGCAAAACTCTCAGACCCTGACGTCCTGTCCTCACAAAAGGACTACCTAAGGTACTCAAAAGAAAGCGCCGACCTTGAGCCTCTTATTGGTAAAATACAAAATTACAGAAAGATGCTTGATGGCTTAGAGGCGGCAGAGGCGATAATTAAAGATGCCTCAGACGAAGAACTCCGTGAGATGGCAAAAGAAGAAATAGATGAACTCAAGGCCAAAATCCCAGTAATCGAGACAGAACTAAAGCTGATGCTTGTTCCAAAAGACCCGCGCGACGCCAAAAACGTCGTAATAGAAATTCGTGCCGGTACGGGTGGCGAAGAGGCCGCCCTGTTTGTCACTGACTTATTTCGCATGTACTCGAAATATGCTGAACTTAAACACTGGAAAGTAGAAGTAATTGACTCCAATCCTACGGGCATTGGCGGCAACAGGGAGATGACTGCCACTATCTCAGGGCGCGGGGCCTACAGCAAGCTGAAATATGAAAGCGGTGTACACAGGGTTCAGCGTGTGCCGGTTACAGAGGCCTCCGGGCGTATTCATACCTCTGCCTCAACCGTTGCCGTGCTGCCCGAAGCCGAAGAGATAGACCTCCGGATAGATGAAAAAGACCTTCGTGTAGATACATTCTGCTCCTCAGGCCCGGGTGGACAAGGCGTGAATACCACATACTCGGCTATCAGGATTGTTCATATCCCTACCGGAGTTACCGTCCAGTGCCAGGACGAACGCTCCCAGTTAAAAAACAAGATTCGGGCAATGAAAGTCCTCAGATCACGGCTCTACGACATGGAGATAGAGAAACAGGAGCGTCTGCGCGCAGACTCAAGGAAATCACAAGTAGGCTCAGGCGACAGAAGCGAACGCATCAGGACATATAACTTTCCTCAAAACAGGGTCACAGACCATAGAATAGGACTTACGCTGCACAGGCTTACACAGGTACTCGAGGGCGATATGGAAGAGATCATAGAGACACTCTCGACACATTTCGAGGCCAAAAAACTCCAGGACATTGAAGTTTAACCCTGTTGTGTCCCCTGCTAAGATACTAATAAAACTTGCCGAAACCCCTGAACATGTTATCTTTGAGACCGCATTAGACTATCTGAAAGCAGGAAAGATAATCGCATATCCTACTGAGACATTCTACGGACTTGGGGTAGCCTTTAATAACGATGAGGCGCTCAGGCGGCTCTGGGAGTTAAAGAGAAGACCCCCTGATAAACCATTTCCGCTTATCGCAGCAGATGTTAATCAACTGGACACACTGGTCAGCAGGATTGAGCCTGAGGCATTGGCATTGATAGGAAAATACTGGCCCGGGCCGTTGACGATACTCTTTAATGCCAGGCCCGGGCTGTCGTCGTTTATCACTGGTAAAGAGGGCAGGGTGGCTGTGCGTATGCCTGGCCCTTCGGCGGCCCTTGGGCTTGCCAGATATGTCCAGTTTCCCATAACCGCAACAAGTGCGAATATATCAAACGAGCCGCCTGCCTCTGATGTACAAACGGTCATCGGCTATTTCGGCGATTCTATTGACATGATAATCGACGGCGGTAAGACCACCGGCGCCCCCGCATCGACAATCGTTGAAGTCTCAGACGGACAAATAACAGTTATCAGGCAAGGGGCGGTAGACCTTACGGACTTTTATATGAATACAGGGCAAGGTCTCTGATTTTTTTGTCTGCCCTTCTCAGGCGCTCACTAAATATATAGGCAAATTTCTTATACAATTTCAACGTTATTATGTCGTCGTAGCTGTTCATAATGGCCTTGTCAAGCTCAAAGAGCATAATTTCCTCGTTTGCAACTGCCCTTGCCGAGCGTGTGGAGTCCTCAAGCAGGGCCATCTCTCCAAAACACTCTCCCCTGTCAAGCTGCGCAAGGCGTTCTATATTACCATCTTCCAATTCCTTATAAATAGAAATAGAGCCATCGACGATTACATAAAACCTGTCACCTGGCTCACCTTCGTCAAATACAAACTCATCTTTTTTATAGCGCCTGAGTTTACTCATCCGGAGGAGTTTTACAATGTCCTCATCGGTCATAAAGGAAAAGAAATCCAACTGTCTTATTTTTGCATACGTTTCGGCCACCACAGAGGACTCACTCCTTGTGGCATCAGCTATAGACTTTTGGACGTCTGTCATCTGAAATGGGAATTTTAAAATTGAGCTTACACCGTCGTTATAGAGCTGTTTTAATTCACCGGCCTCAAGGTCATCCTTATAGAGCAGGACTATGCGCTTAGTGGTCAGGGCAGGGTTAGATCTAACTGCGCTTAGTACATCTGTCTTTGAGTTTTCAATGGAGTCGTAGTCTATGATTATCAAATCACATTTTTCACGTAACAGGAATTCGACGACATTTTTGGGGTCATTTACTGTGTTAATGTTTGTATAGCCGATGTACCTCAGCGTGCCTTTTGTAACGTCACGGACTGCGATGTCACGTTGTATAACTATCAAAATACTTAGATGTTTATCCACTCCTTATTCCTCCGTTGTCCTTATTCCAGTTGCACTCATCCGGGCACCTATCTGTCATAGCGTTGCAAGGTTCCGGGTGTATTACCACCTTACAGTTGTTTAACTGCATAGAGATTCTGTTTTCTATTATATCCATTGTAGCATGAGTTTTGCTAATAGTTTCGCTGGCGCACACGGTAAGGTGTAAGTCGATATGTCTTTCACTTCCGGCCTTTCGGGTTCGCAGTTCATGATAGTCTTTAATATGTCCAGATTCGGATTCAAGGATTTTCCTTATCGATGATACCTCATCCTCCGGAAGGGAGTTGTCCAATAGAGAGCCGATAGATTTTTTTGTTATCATAACGCCCTCATAAAAGATAAACAGTGAGATAATAACAGCCGCGATTGGGTCGAGGATCTGACGCCCTGTCAGTGCGACTAAAACAATAGCCGCCAATACTGCAAGCGAACTATAAATATCTGCCGAGAGGTGCTTGGCGTCTGCCTCAAGCGCGGGGGAGTCGGTTTCCTTTGCGACTTTGTATAAATAACGGGCTACTAAGAAATTAACCACAACCGAGATGCCCATTACCGCAATTGCCACGCCGGGCATGGATAATTGAACCCCTGTCTTTATCTTCTCGACTGCTTCAATGACAATCAATACTGCTGCGAGGATTATCAACATGGCCTCTGCCACGGCACTCAGGTTTTCTATCTTTCCATGTCCGTAGGGGTGACGGGAGTCTGGCGGCACACCGGCCTGCCTTATGCTGAAAAAGGCCATTATAGCAGCGGCAAGGTCAATAGAGCTGTGTATTGCCTCAGATATGATACTTACACTGCCGGTAATAATGCCGGCTATTATCTTAAACAACACAAGGGACGAATTGGAAACTATAGACACTATTGCAGCGTTTTTTTGTTTCATTTTCCCTCACGCCTCATGCTGTTATAAGGTATAATTCCTTTATTAATTATAGTATATACGTTATAAGTGCAAAAGAAAAGAGAGGTGCAAGTCCTGAATCCCGCACCTCTCCTGATTACTAATATGCTAATAAATTTGTACCGTCGGAGCAGGTATAGCCAGCGAAGCGTTTTCCAGCGCCATATCCATCACCGTGGTTGGACTGCATACAGGCCATTGTTATGGTTTGACAAGTTGCAGTTGATGCCGTTACAGAAAGCATGCCTGAGTACGCCTGCATGTTGTTGCCTCCTGAGCGATAGTTGCCGTCGTCAGTAGAAATTTCGTCTGAGAAACTTAGTATTTTTGTGCCAGAGCCGTTGTATATAGCATTTTGTCTGAATACAAACATACGCATCGTCCCTGACTTAGGTGTAAATTCGGTGGGTATAGTGTGAACGGTTTGAGCTGGAGCACCTTTTTCTGTTGCCATTACCTTAAACGTTGCTGTGGTATCGCTGGTAGTGTTATCTGTAGATGTGCCTGGGTTCATGTTTGAAACCATGCAGTAGGTAGTCAGCCCATTGTTTGAATGCAGATAAGGTAACGTGAAATTGACCGTGCCTGCCAATCCAAACCCTGTTAAAGCTAATACTGTGACCAGAGTTAACGACGCTAACAACATTTTCCCTTTCTTACTTTTTGACATAGATACCTCCCTTTTTACTGCTGAATTATATTGTACACCTATGCTGGTGTCCAGCAGGGAACAATTTTCAAGCTGCCCCCCTCTGAGGATACCTTAACATATTTAATTTGGATTGTCAAGAAAATATGTATAATTATTTTACATAAAGATAATAAACAACAAATACGTGGCGATGCTGCCTAAGAGGGCGCCTGCAATTACCTCCCAAACGCTGTGAATATTTGTTTCAATGCGGCTGCGTGATATAGCCACAGCACCAAGAAACGACAGTACCGACAGGATGAGATTATGTGTTATAACAGTTATTGAAACCCACACTGAAAAAGACAGCGCAGCATGTCCACTTGGCATTCCTCCTCTGAGTGGATGTCCCTTTTTAGCGGTTAACGACTTGATGAGTACGACTAAGATCAGGACAATTATCACGGACAATACGGCAATTTCGCTACTGCCGTGAGTGGTTATAGACAATCCCCGTTTAAAGAATTTTACGAGATAGGGAAATAAAATAATATATCCAGTGATGGCTGCCCCCACTGCCGAGATAAGTACCGCACCGGCGGCCACATCTTTAGCAATTCTGGCTTGTTCGCTTATTTGTGGACAGATAATGTCAACAACGGTCTCTATCGCCGTATTCAGCAGTTCAGCAGTTATCACAATAATAGTAAGGAGTGAGATTATAAGGAATTCGACGGTAGTTACGCCCGAGGCATAGCTAAAGAGGAGGACAAGTGTGGCAGCATACAGGTGATAACGCACGTGGCGTTCGTTTTTCGCCGCAGTTAATATGCCCTCAATGGCATTGTTTGTGCTGTTAATCCATTTTTTTAAGGGCATTGAGCAGTTCTACTTCTTTTTTTTTCATTGCACGGTCATGCTGGGCGTCTATCTCGTGGTCGTAACCCAGGAGGTGCAGGAGGGCGTGGATGAGGAGTCTTCTTGAGTGTTTTATTACTTCGGCTGTTACAGCCTCTGGGCTGTCATGCGGGTCGAGTTCTGAATAAATCCAGTCTGTATTTATTATAATGTCACCAAGCAGAAACTCACCTTCTTTGGGGAATTCCTTCATAGTGTTATACATAGGGAAGGACAGTACGTCTGTGGTCTTGTCCACGCCGCGGTGTTCAGTGTTGAGGGCAAGCATTTTCTTGTCGTCCACAAGGACTATGCTCAGTTCAGCCCTTCGAAGCGGAAGTCCCGCCCTTTGTAAACTTAATAACGTTAGGGCTAAGTCCGCCTGGTGTTTGATCCAGCGCAGGCTTATCTTTTTCTTTTTGTTGAGATTCTCTATCGACGTTTTTATGTTGTTCTCCTTCTTTCTTAGCGCCTTTGTTAAAATCAAAGCCTGGATATTCGATTCTTTTATGAAGGATACCGATTAGAATAAACGTAAAGCGTTCTTTAATCTTGTGTATATCTTTTAGTGTCAATTCACATTCAGTCAATTGACCGTCTATCAAAACGGTATTGATTATCTTTTCAACCAGACCGGAAACACGTGCCGGTGTAGAGTCTTTGAGAACCCTTGATGCGGCCTCAACTGCGTCGGCTATCATGACAATGGCGGCTATCCTGTTTTGTGGTTTAGGGCCAGGGTATCTGTAGTCTTCTTCTTTTGGCGGGTCGGACTGTTCTTCTTTTGCCTTTTGATAGAAGTATGTAATAATGTGTGTACCGTGATGTTGTGTTATTATGTCTTTGACCAGTTCCGGCAGTTTATATTCGTCGGCCAGCTCAAGGCCTTCTTTGACGTGAGAAATCAGAATCATGCTGCTCATGTGCGGGGTGAGTTTCTCGTGTTTGCTTATCGAGCCAGACTGGTTTTCTACGAAATACTCCGGCATCTTTATTTTTCCTATGTCGTGGTAATAGGCCGAGACCCTTGCCAGTAAGGGGTTAACGCCTATATCTTCGGCGGCTGCCTCAACCAGATTCCCTACGATTACGCTGTGATGGTATGTCCCCGGGGCGTTTATCATCAGATTTTTCATCAATGGCTGGTTTAAGTCAAGCAGCTCAAGCAAGGTAATATCAGTAGTTACCTTAAATATCGACTCAAGTATTGGCAGCATAATTGAAGTAAAGGCCGATATGGTGATACCGCTTGTCATAGCGAAGATTAGTGATGGGACAATGATTCCAAGTGTGCGGTTTGAGCTGAACATGGAAAACACTATGACGGAGATAACGTTAGCAATGCTGACATACAAGCCTCCTTTGATAATGTCAGAGCGTTTTTTGCATCTGATGACGGAAAATGCCGCTATTATGCTCCCTGCAAATACATAAAATGTGTAGTAGGCATCGTTTTGCCATATACCGCTGAGTATGCTTATGATGAATGAGAAAATAATCGCCGTGTGCGGGTCAAAAAGGAGCATTACTAACATTGCCCCTGCCTGCACGGGCAGTCCATAGATTATTGTCTTTTGTTCGTGCAGCCCAAGCCCGATGGTGAAATTAATAAATATATATTCAATCAGGCGGCCAAAGACTAATGTGCCGAAGAACATTAGTCCAAGGAGTATTATCATCTTTTGCTGTTTCAAATACGATGGTTTATACCGGAATATGTCCATAAACATTATGGAAATGGCAATTATACTGATTAGATAAATCCCTATGAAATTCGCTATATCCAAAGACCTTACAATGGTCACAGAGATAAGCAGGGAGCAGATCAGGACAAAATATATAATCTTTTGGTCGATTGTGTTTTTTAATATATCAAAAGGCTTAATGCTTTTCGTGTTTTTCATATGCCTTTATTATCTCCTGTACCAGTTTATGTCTGACAACGTCTTTTTCTGAAAAATAGACCGTCTTAATCCCTTCGATGTCCTTTAAGATACGTTCTATTTCGACAAGGCCGGAGGTCTTGTCAGACGGCAGATCAATCTGTGTTATATCGCCGGTGATGACTGTTTTGGAATCTATACCAAGCCTTGTAAGGTACATTTTCATCTGTTCGGCTGTAGTGTTTTGTGCCTCATCCAGTATGACAAAGGCGTCTTTAAGCGTCCTGCCGCGCATGTAGGCAAGGGGTGCTATCTCTAAGAGACCTTTTTCAATAAGCACCTGAGCCTTATCTGCGTCTATCATATCAAACAGGGCATCGTACATCGGTCTGAGGTATGGGTTTACCTTTTCGTAAATATCACCGGGGAGAAATCCAAGTTTTTCACCGGCCTCAACAGCCGGGCGGGCAAGGATTATTCTGCTCACTTGTTTTTTCATATAGGCATTAACGGCCATCGCCATGGCCAGATAGGTCTTGCCTGTGCCTGCCGGTCCGATGCCTATGACTATATCGTGAGTCTTTATGGCCTCAAGGTATTTCCATTGCGTTTCAGTTTTTGGGGCAATATACCTGGCCTTTGACGGTACGGGGATATAGTTATCAAAGACATCCTTTAACGCGGTGCTTTTTTCGGCAGCGCCAAAGCTGCTTATAGCGTTGTTGATGTCGTCTGCCCTTAACATGTTACCCTCTTTTTTATAATCATATATGTCAAGAATCATCCTTTTTGCTATATTTATCTTATCGTCCTGGCCTTTTAATATAACCTTGTTGCCCCTGACACCGATAGTAATCCCCAGTGAATCTTCTATTGCCTTCAGGGATTTCGAAAGCCCTGCATTCAGAAAATCCGTATAGCTGTTTATCGGTATTTCAAGGGTTATCGTTGGGACTCCTTTATGAAACCCTTGATCCCTTTTTTATTTAAAGATGTCATTACCTGTGATGCCTCAGTTTTTACATAGTTACCTCCAAGCCTTACTTTATATAGTGTTACACCGTCGTTAACAGCAACCTTTACGATATTGGCATCAAATCCTTTGGCCTTGAGGTCTTCCTGAAGCTTCATGGCATCGCTGAAATTTCTAAATGCCCCTATTTGAATAAAATACTTGTCGCCTGAGTTTGCTGCTGGTGCTTCCTTCTCCGTTTTTTGCTGTTTTGCTGTGGTTTTAGACGCCTGTAATGTACCTTGCGCAGTTTGTGGGGGTGGTGTTACAGGGGTTAAGACATCCTTAACCGCCGGGGTTGGTTTAGTCGTTTCAGCGGCGGGCGGGGGTGTCTTTGTCTCTGTTTGCGGGTTAGCTTCAGCAGTGTGTTTAGATGTTTTTGCCTTCGGCTGGGCGGGGAGTGGGGTCTTGGGTAGTTCTGCCGGTTCCAGTTTGGGCTGCAGCTTTGGCGGCTCTGGTTTTACCTGTTCGGGTTTGGGCTGTGGTGTGTGCGGCTTTACAGGCTCAGGTTGTTCGGCAGTGTTGAGGATTTCATAGGATTTTTTTGCTGCCGGAACTTCTTCATGTGGTTTAGGTGCGGCTGCATCAGTTTGTACGGGCGGCTGAGGCGGGGCAGGCTTAATCACCGGTTTCATTTCGGCAATGGCTGGTTCAGTATTTTTTGCCTGTAAGACAACTGGAGACGATACTTTCTTCCCTGCAAAAAATCCTAAAATAAAGCTGACAGATGAGACCAGTACAACTATAACAATCAACAAGCCTTTTCCTTCGATGAAGTTATAGCCAATTCTATCAAACAATCCGCCCTTCATACTATAAGCATAACATCACCGTAAGAGAAAAATCTATATCGGGCTGATACGGCAGACTCATAAGCACGCAAAAGGAGGTCTTTCCCTGCAAATGCACAGGCCATCAGCACCGGTGTTGAGCGCGGCAGGTGGAAGTTGGTTATAAGCGCAGCGGCTGCCTTAAACTTATAACCTGGGTAGATAAAAATGTCTGTAGAGGCGGTTATCCTCTGGCAGCCGTTGTCTGATGCCGTTGATTTGATTAATTTATACCTGCCGCTTGATATTGCCTCAATTGCCCTTGTCGTTGTTGTGCCGACAGAGACTGCCTTATTGCCGTTTATCTTGGTCTCCTTTATTTTCTCAAGCAAAGATGTATCGATTTCAAAGCGTTCGCTGTCCATCTTATGGTCAGAGACGTAGTCGGCGTGAACGGGTCTGAATGTCCCCTCACCGACATGGAGCGTGATGGTCTCAAGCATTACGCCTTTGTCTCTGAGTGCCTCTAAAATCTGGTGTGTAAAGTGAAGTCCTGCGGTAGGGGCGGCGATTGACCCTGGTTTTTCGGCATAGACGGTTTGGTATCTCTCTGTATCCAGGGTGCAAGCTGGTCTTTTGATATACGGGGGCAGGGGCATATGGCCATATTTTTGGAGCTGTTCCTCCAGTGTGCCCTCATAGTGGAATCGTGCCTCATTCCCATCTGAAACATCTGCGTAGAAATCCTCTGAGATAAATACCCGGCCTGTGTATTTACCCTTTGAGAGGATTCGATATGTGCCTGTTTCATTCGTCTCTGCTATAAGCAGACCGATTGTTTTACCATCTTCGGTCTTTCCCATAACCCTTGCGGGGCAGACTTTCGTATTGTTCAGGACAAGCAGGTCACCAGCCCTGAAGTAATCCACTATGTCCACAAATGTCTTATGTTCGATACGGTTGTCACCACGCGTCAGCACCATGAGCCTGGACTTCTCCCTCTTATCAGGCGGATACTGGGCGATTAACTCCTCAGGGAGGTCAAATAAAAAATCAGATGTCTTCATCTGCGAAAAGATGCTGTTAACATGTGCCTTAGTACGGTCTACCTTTACACTTTTTTATGTTTAAATCTTTGTTTGTAAAATCATATGTGACTTCACCATCATCTATTTCATCGCCTTTATCGTTGATTGATTCCTGTTCGACTGTGAAACTAAACTTTATCCTGACTTTGTCTAAATTCACGCTTGGTCGTTTCTTTATTATTACAAAATTATCATAAAAATATTTTACATCGCAGCCACAGGGACCACCCGGGCAATATGCGTTGTAAGTTCCGAAGTAGTTCTTATTGTTATCGATAGCTAATCCCATTAATGGATTACCTGGTATGCTGTGTATCTCTGCATTATTTACCTGAAAGTCAAAGCCGCGTACACGTCTAAATAATTTGTTGTGTTTGCTGAACCTCTTCAACGACACGCAGTATATGCCGCTGTCCCCATCTGCATGAGAGAAGGCGAACAATACTATTGTCAGTATGATTAATGTCTTAGTGGTTTTTTGGGTAAGCATTTGTCTATCTTTTCTAAGGTAATTGCAGAATAATGTATTGGATCTAATACGTCAACCTCTGTGTCTATACCGCCTTCTTTCTTCATATATATCAAGCTAAACCCTATCATTATATTCTTTCCAGACATATATTTAGGTTGTCTAAGGATAATAAATTTCTCAAAATCTTTATATCTGATAGCATGTTTGTCTGACTTAGCCGCTGCAGTAATATTAGTAACATCCACTTCATTAATGTCAAGGACATATACCCATGAAGATGGTAGTTTGGGAAGGTCATATATATAAGCATTGGAAACAGACAGATCAAAGGCCCTAATTCGTCGTGTTAGATAATGAGGACTATAACCATACGAAGCATAATAATATGTGTCTTTGCATTCAGCCGCCACAGCGGCGTTGGCAAACAGCATCACTGCTGAAACTATCAGCAGAACAGCCAGTCTATTTCTAATATTCAGCAGATTAATAATCAAGTTTTCAAGCTGTCTAATCATTTTTATTGATTTAATTTCACGCCTGATAACGTTTATTAGTTTGCCTTCAGGCATTTATGAGTATCCTTTATAACAAAGTCTTTAGCGTGAAGAACCATGATTTCAGATGTTCCATTGGGTTTAAGATAAATCAGTTTCATAGTAATATAAAGTTTTTCACCCGGTATTAAAACAAAGGTGAGAAAATCTTTAAAATAGTCTATACCGACAGCATCTTTGTCTGTATAAGCCGCTGCGATTAAACAGTTTATTGATTCTACATCAATGCTATAATGCCAAGCTCTTGGTATTTTGGATATGATATCAGAACCGCCGTCTAAAAAGAATGCCCTAACCTTATATTTCTTCTTAAGGTATGAGTCTTTTAATGAAATAGTATAAAACTTTTTCTTACACTTTTTCGCAAGCACATACTCCGGTGAGAACACCACCAACGAGACAACTAACATAGACACTAATCTCAAGTATAATAACATGCGCTTAACTCCTGCATTGATTTAAAATATACAAATCTTTACTATAAGGCCATGCCGCTGCTTTAGTACAGCGTTCCTTTGCACTTGCGGATATTTAAATCTTTGTTCGTAAAATCATATGTGACTTCACCATCATCTATTTCAACACCTTTATCATTGATTGAGTACTGTTCTATAGTGAAACTAAACTTTATACTGACTTTGTCTAATTTAATGCCTGGCCGTGTCTTTATTACCACAAAATCATCATAGAAAAATTCTAAATAGAAACCTCCGGGACCATTCCACTTAAAGCCGCGATAACTACCGCGGCCTTTGATATATTTATCCATCTCGAAGATAAATCCTGGCGGATTATGTAATATACTATATATTTCGGCATTACTTGAATAAAATTCTAAACCGACTACACGGTGAAATATCTTGTTGCTTTTTGGAAGTTGCTTCAACGACACGCAGAACAAGTCGTCATCCCCTTCGGCAACAGAAAAGGCGAACAACAGTATTGTCAGTATGATTAATGTCTTCACGGTTTTTTGGGTAAGCATTTGTTTATCTTTTCTAAAGTAAAACCTTCATTATCAAAGATGTCTAATTCACTAAAATATATGCCGATACCGCCTTCTTTCTTCATATATATTACACTCATTCCTATTAATCTCTTATTATCGGATTTATTTTTAGGTTGTCTGATTATAACAAATCTTTTAAAATCTTTATATGTGATGGGATGTTTATCAGACTTTGCCGCAGCGGTCATAGTTGATTTTGCTCCACAGGAAGTTTCACAACTATAACTATCATATACCCAAGAGGAAGGCAAAAAGGGTAAATCATATATATATGCATTGTTAACACTAAATCTAATTGCCCTAACTCTTTTCGATTTAAAATTACTGTCATAAACTAACGAAACATAATAATATGTATCTTCACATTTAGTCGCATGAGCAACATCGGTAACAGCAAACAGTATAACCGCCAAAAGCATCATCAAAATAGCAAGACTATTACTGATGCTCAGCGTCATACAGTTTAATAACCTATTGATTCGTTTATTAATCATTGTCTCAGATTTAAGATTACACATGATGTCCTTTAGTACGCCTTCAGACCTTTGTGGATTTCCTTTATAATAAAATCTTGGGTTTGAAGAATTATTATTTCAGGTGTTCCATCTGGTTTATAATAAATCAGCGTCATACTAAAATACAGTTCATGGTCCTGCTCATTTGGCCATGTCCTTAAAATGAAGCTAATAAAATCCTTAAAAAAGCCAATATCAACGGATTCCTTGTCCGTATATGCTGCGGCAATAAATTCGGTTGAGAGATCATCATTAAAGTGATAATGCCAACCGTCAGGCATTTTAGGTATGCTGTAGATATCAACATTGGAGCTGTGATCTAAAAAAAATGCCCTAACCTTATATTTTTTGTTGGCGTATGTGTCTTTTAATGAAACAATATAAAACTTACTCTTAAGTTCTTCCGTAAACACGGCTGACGGTGTGAACACAATCGAGGAGACAACAAATATGACTAGTATTCTCATAAGTACTAACATGCACTTAACTCCCACGTTCGTTTAAAATATCCGATACCTCAATTAGTCTAAACTAAAGTATATGTGTTTGTCAATCATAGTCTTAGTACAGTTTGTCTTTGCACCGGCGTATGTTAAAGTCCTTGTTTGTAAAATCATATGTTTTGTCAGCATTAGAATTATTATCGTTAGCTCCATCATTAATGGTTTCATCCGTTTCTAATTTTAAAGTTAATTTGACATCGTTTAATTTAACCCCTGATTTTTTCTTTATTATTACGAAATCATCATAGAAAAAGTTCAACCTTACACTACCTGCAAACACTAAAGCGCCACCGGCTAAACCCCCCTCACCTTCATTGTCTTTCCATACGCTAAGAACCCATCCGATTGGTTTGTGAAGCACTTTGTATAGCTCGGCATTCGTTACTTTAAAATCAGCGCTCATTATACCGTAAAAAATTCTATTGCTGATCTTAAAGTCTTTTCTTAACGAGACGCAGTACAGGTCGTCGCCCTCTACGGCAGAGACGGCGCAAAATACTACAATAAGCATTATTAATGTCGTCGCGGCTTTTTGGGTAAACATTTGTCAACCATTTGTACAGTAAAGTTCTCGGTCTCAAAGGCTTTTACTCTGGTAGTCGTTTTTTCCGTCATCTCTAATACCGTCAACTTTATATGTATTTTATCGGTTTTGGGTTGTCTAAGAATAACAAAATTCTCCAAATCCCGATATTTAAGGATATGTCTATCTGATTTTGCCACAGCGGACAGATGAGAGATCATTCTATTATAATATTTAGTTTTTGTGATTTTATATACCCATGACGATGGTAAATTTGGAAGGTCATAAATAGAGGCATTGTAAACGGTCATAATCATACCCCTAACTTGTTCTGTTTTATAATTCTCTCTATTTTTTATTGAGGCATAAAAATATATATATTCACAGTCGGCTGCAACAGCAACATCTGTAAATGTCACAACCAAAAGCATCACTAAAATCACCAATTTATTATCAATTATCAGTGTCATAGATTATTAATATTCACTAAGTCAATAGTCAAAGATTTACTAATACCACTTAGGGCATTTGTTAATTATTTTAATATTAAAGTCTTTGGTACCCAACTCTATCAATTTAGCGGTTCCATCGGGTTTATTACAAAAAAAAGTCATTCTTAAACCTGGTTTTGATTTTTGGTGATCGTCTTTCAATAGAATAAAGGTGAAAAAATCCTTAAAATATCCAATATCGACAGCTTCTTTGTCAGTGTCGGCAGTGCCAATCAATTTATCGAACCCGTGTTCATCTGGAAAGTCATAAACCCAGCCGTTTGGCATTTTGGGTATGCCATAGATATAAAAATTAAGGCCTGGATTCAGATAGAATGCTCTAACCTTATATTTTTTCTTGAGATATGAGTCTGTTAATGAGATAACATATAACTTATCCTTACATTTTGCCGATAGCTCGTTCTTCATTGAGAACACAACTGACAAGACAACTAACAAAATCAATAGTCGCAGACAAAATGACATGTGTTCAACTCCACCGATAATATTAAATAGCAACTTCTTTATGTTAAACGTACGTATATGCAATTGTCAACCCTTATTTTTTCATAAAATGCAAAATGAGAGAAGCATGGATATACTTCTCTCATTGTCATTGCATCATGTAAACATTTGACAGCAGCGGGCTGCCAATTTTAATCCAGCTTAAAGATGGCCGCTATTTTATCTACCCTTTTCTTATTTTCATTTTTGTCGGTCTCCTTCATCTGTTGTTCATATTTAACCTGTCCTTGTGATTTAGGCAAAAACTCAACCTTAACATGTAATTTACCTGCCTCATCCTTATCAGTAATTGCGGCATATGCCGCAACTGTTAGATCAACGGCTTTTGTTGGATCCGGCATATTTTTTGTCTTCACTTTTTCCTTTCCATCACTACCAATGTATCTGTCGGTTACAATTGGTGTGTATGGTCCCCTATCGTTGATTTTGATTATAACACTTTTTCCCTCCTTTTCCTTCCCATCCTTCCCAATCACAATGTTAGTCACCCTGGCATATACATATACGCTCGCATCCTTCTTATTGTAAGGAATTTTCCCTACATCGATTGGCTGCATTGCTCCAGCAAATGCATACTTATCGTATTTAGCTCCGCTCGCTGTTGCACGATTGGGTAAATTATAAAAAGTAGCATTTGTGTCCATCTTATTGCTGTCGTATTTCGTGTACTTGTCGTCAGTATACTTGTCCTTATAGTCCTTATTATAGTCAAGGGCTACATTCTTGATGTCTTCACGCCACTTGTCATGCTCGTCTTTCACCTGGGCAGGGGTTTTGCCTGACGGTAACCCAGGTTTCTGATCATTTATCTGCTGCACACCCGATTTAGCGTCAGCAAGTTTCATTACATAGTCGGAAACGCCTGGTACTGGTACACCTGTAAAACTGGTTAGCAGCGTATCTACTTCGTCTGAGCCGACCTTTGAGAAAATGTCTCTCCAATACTTGGGGTCTCTGTCTAAAAGATCGACTGCCTTTGCATAACGATTAAACGGTGCGTTTCCTTTGGACAGTTGATAAAGCCCCTCTTGAAAACTCAGGTCACCCTTACTTACTTCACTGGCTAACCGCTCTGCCTTGTTCTTTAGCTCACTGTCTTTCGGCTTCAAATTCCCTAATGCTGCCGCAGCGTCAACTCTCTGTTTTGTAATACCTTTTTCCCTTTCCAGTCGCTGTGATAACTCATCTGACACCTCACCGCCGCCATGCGAACACCCCGGCTTGCTTCCCATAAACTTCCCCGTCTCTGGGTCTTTCAGATAACAATCACCTTTCATTAAAATATCCTCCTTAAAAATAGTTGGGTTTTACGACAGGATTCTGCTATGAATATAGCAGTTCATTTTTAATGATAACACAAATAGAATTATTTGTCAACAATTATTTTTGCTATATCTAATTATTTATTATATTTGTTTTATTGCGTGGCGAGCTTTTCTCTGATGCGCTTGTTAAAAATAGAATACGTTTGCCCTGGGAAATAATTCAGGGTGGATTAGCTGGTTGATATTATTCATAGAATGAAGGTATTCTTTATTAATCTGCCACGTGAGGATCATATGAGGATTATGGAAGAACTGAGGCTGACTAATGCCGGTATTCAAATATAAGGGCTATGCTCAGGACGGCTCCCCCTCAAGCGGTGTGATTGAGGCCGATGGTAAGGCCGACGCCCTCAGGCTGTTGAAGTATAAGCAAATCTACCCGAATGAAATCATGCGCGAAACACAGCACAGCGCCGGGTTTTCTCTGTTCAGAAGGCTTGATGCCGCAGCCCTGTCAAAACTGACAAGGCAGTTTTCAGTGCTCCTGTCTTCGGGGGTTCCTATGGTAGAGTCTGTCAGGACACTAATCGAACAGGAAAACACAGGGCACGCCAGATACGTACTTATAGGGCTGAAGGAACGTATCAGCGCCGGGGCAGGGCTGTCACGGGCAATGGAGGACTTCCCCGATGTATTCCCGGAGTTCTATATAAGCATGGTCAATGCCGGTGAGGGCAGCGGCTGTCTTGATACTGTCCTTGAGCGGCTTTCTGATTTCCTTGAGACGCAGGAGCAGCTTAAGGCCGATGTCAGGGCAGCCTCCGTATATCCCACAGTGATGGTCTGTGTTGGCGCCATTGTCTTGTTTTTTATTTTCTCGTTTGTTGTGCCGAAGTTGACAAAGGTATTTGAGGACTCAGCAACGGAGCTGCCTCTTATTACAACAATACTGATACAGATAACCCATGTGTTTCAGCACTACTGGTGGTTGATAGGGGGAGTGGTCATGGGCGGGTGGCTCTATTTAAGGCGCGTTATAAAGAGTAATGGCAGGTATTTTGGTGCATTGCTTATGCGTGTGCCGCTGCTGAGGGCGCTGTATGTATCGAGATTTTTAACGACGGCCGGGTTTTTGCTCTCAAGCGGTGTGCCCATGCTCAGGGCATTGAGATTGGCGTCGAGGTCTATTGGAAACACATTTCTTGCCGGACACGTTGAAGCGGCTGAGAAAGATGTAGCTGAGGGCATATCTCTTTCAGCGGCGCTCTCTGCGTTTCCCCCCATAGTAAGGCAAATCGTATCGACCGGAGAGAAGACCGGCACACTGCCTGAGATGCTTGGCAGGGCTGCCCGTATGTATGAAGATGAATTTCGTCTTGGCGTAAAGAAGACTATCTCAGCGCTTGAGCCAGCGTTGATTATCATGATGGGGCTGATTGTAGGGTTCATTGTGTTTGCCGTGCTGCTGCCGGTTTTTGAATTAAACCAGCTTATAAAATAATTACAAGAGGAAGGAGTTGAAATGTTAAACAAAAGGATTAACATAATTATTAATAATACTGGCGGCTTTACGCTTTTGGAGATAATCGTAGTGGTGTTCATATTGAGCCTTCTTGCAGCCATTGTTGCCCCAAAGATAATGGGAAGGACAGATGACGCGCGCGTTGCAGAGGCAAAGATGCAGATTCGCAACTTCGAGACCGCCCTAAGGTTATACAAACTTGACAACGGTTTTTACCCAGAAACCGGCCAGACCCTCGATGCCCTTATCGACAAACCCGTAACTGGAAAAACCCCAAAAAACTACCGCGATGGCGGCTATCTCGAGGGCCGGAAAATCCCCCTTGACCCCTGGGGCAGGCCCTACATTTACGTAAGCCCCGGTATGCACGGTGACTATGACATAATCTCCTACGGCGCCGATGGCGTTGAGGGCGGGCAGGGCAAAGACAAGGACATAGAAAACTGGAACATTGAACGCTAAGGCAATTTCCAAATGCGATTGTGATTCTGGCGGGTTTACCCTCATAGAGGTATTCATTTCTATTGCCATAATAGGCGGCCTTTTGATGACGGCGATTTATACGCTCAACCACCACCTTGCAATTGTATCGCGCCACAGGGTCATAACCACAGCCTCGGCGCTTGCAGTTGAGAAACTCCGTGACTCAGACCGGTTGAATATAACAGAGGACAAGGGCAAATTTCCCCCTCCATTTACTGACTTCACATATGAGATTAAAAGCATTACCTCAACATATTCAGACATTAAAATAAAGGAACTGACCGTGCGTTACGGGGATGAGAAGATCTCCTTAAGGAGGCTCTACAGAAAACCATGAGGGGTTTTACGCTTATAGAGACGCTGGTCTCTGTCTTCCTGCTTACGATAATCTCGCTGGCGCTATTTAATACCTTTAAACTGACTGAAAAGGCCATAGATACGCTGCAACCCAATGTGTGGGACATGCATGAACTCAGGAAGGCCCTTGATAGCTTGAGAAGGGACATCGAGTCATCATTTTACACTCAGGACTCAGGTGCCTCACGCTTTAAGGTTCAGGACAGAGACACGCTTGGACGGCAGACCTCGTCAATCTCAATGACAACATTTGCAGGGGCGGGCGTTGGGCACAAAGATGTATCCTATTACGTGGTGGAAAAAGCTGAAAAGAAACTATCACTTTATAAAAAAATAAAGCAGCCCACTGGTAATAATCCGGGGACTAATCCAGAGAAGGCAGCGGAGGTTGAGCTAATTGGCGATATTACAGCATTTACTGTCGAGGTATTTTCTTCGGATATGTCAGCAGCCGCGCCCGTAAAATCGTGGGACACGCTCTTAACGGCAAGAATGCCTTCATATGTCAGGATTACTATTACCATACCGGCAAAAGGAAACCCGTTAACGTTGTCAGAGACAGTATACCCAAGAATCAATGCAAGGCTTTAACGTGATGAGAAGATGTGTGTGTCAAAGGGGTTCAGCACTGATAATTACGCTTTTAATGACAGCCCTTATAACGGCTGCCATTGTGGAGTTCAGCTACAGCGTCTATGTGGGTACGAATAGCCTGTATAACTACAGGGACGGTCAGAGACTTTCTGTCCTTGCAGACTCAGCAGTTTACGTAGCCATTGATTATATTAAAGAATATCTTTCTAAAATGAATTATACCAGCACGAAATTATTGACTATTCCGCTGTCGAAGAATGATTCAGCCGATGCCGTTACGATTACTGTTGCCGATGAGTGCGCGAAGTTCAATATCAATACAATTATCAATGAAAACGGCTCACGTAACGACGCTGCCTTTAATACCCTTCTGAGGCTGCTCAGACATCTTGGCATTGAACAAACCGCCGCGTCTGTCATTGCAGCGCGTATAGCGCCTAATTCCTCAAAAAAACATCCCCTCTACACAGCAGACTCTCTCAATCAAATCAATGGTCTGACCCCTGAGGCAATAAAAAAACTTCTGCCTTTCATAACCGTGTACGGAAATGGTTTAATAAATATCAACACTGCCCCTGAGCCGGTGTTGACAGCGCTCTCGGCAGACATAGACAAGGAGCTGGCCGAGCGTATAATTCGTTACAGGGAAAGTTCCCCGTTTACTCAAACGGCAGATATTCAAAAAGTGGCAGGCATGGAGATGATAACTACAACACTGCTTGGCAGGATAACAGTGAAAAGCGCCGCCTTTACGGTGCGGGCACGCTCCTCATATAATGCCCTGACAAGGGAGATAGACGCAGCAGCAGTGTTTGAATCAAAGAGCGCAGTAATTAAATATTGGAAGGAACATTAGTGAAGGCTGGCATAATCAATATCACCCCGCAGCCAGAGATTCTCTATTTTTCCAGAACAACAAAGGGTTATATTTTTCTACATAAAGAGTCACTTGATATAAGTGATGGCTTTACGCATTTTAAAATCCCCGGCAGGGCAGATGTGTTTTACGTATCGCTGCCCGTGAGCGCCTTAAACTGCAGAATAATAGAGACGCCGTTTTCTGACAAAAAGAAGATCATCTCCACCATACCCTTTGCCCTGTATGGGCTTACTACAGGGGATGTTGAGAAATTAGTATTCGATTGTATTTTAGACGGCACCGGGGCAATTGCCGTTTATGTAGAGCGGGAGATACTGACAGGCGTGTTTAACGCCCTGCGTGAAAACGGCATCGGGCCAGAGGCGGTAACAGCGGTAATCTCCCTCGAGTTGAGATATAATTATGAGAATCGTCCCATTGACAGACTTCTTGATTCAATAGATTCAGGGGCGATTTCTGATGACAAGTTGACAGCCCTGTGTTGTGAGGAATTTAAGTCCCCGTTGGTTGATTTTGCCAGTGGACTACCACGCCGCACTGCTGAGGAAATAAAAAAGAGCCTGCGCCCTGCAGCATATCTCCTTGGGGCCATTGTTATCGTACTTATCACCTATATGGCAGTTAAGACACACATAATCAACAAGCGAATTGACGGCATCACCACACAAATGTCTGAGACATACAGCCGCATGTTTCCCGGCGAAAAGAGGCAGCCTGACCCGCTCTATGCCCTCAGGACGAAACTAAAGAGGGCGAATGATGAAAGCGCCCTGTTCGCATCGCTCTCCCCGTTAGACATACTAAAGACCGTCACGGGTCAAACCGGCATAATCATCACCGGAGTTGATATGAACCTGTCGAAGGCATCGATTAAGGGCGAGGCAGCGTCAGATGAGCAGCTAAACAGCCTATTAGAGCGCCTCAGACGCAGCTTTCCTGATGTGACCATTGAGGAAGACAAGACCGGCACAAACGTGTTGTTTACTATTTCAATTATTTCAATACGGGCAAATCAGATTGATAATACAACTAACGGGGGGCTTATACGTTGAAACTGTCAGACATATCAGCAATCGGCCTGGCAGGACGCCTTATAAAAATCGGCCTTCCGGCTGTGACAGCGGCACTTCTCATCTTAATCCTGCTGATATTCACATTCATGCTCTACGCTGTAACAACGGCTCTTAGGAAAATCGATGTGCGATATGCGGAATTCAAAAATCTCGCAGCCCAATACTATGTACCAAAAAGGGCAGGGCGCGCCACAGGGATTTCAAGGCAGACTGCGAACACTATTGACGAAATCCTCGCTTCAATGTCACTTAAAAGCCGTCTAAACTCAGTGAAATCAGCCGGACAGAGAAACACAATGGAGTATGTCGAGGAGACTGCCGAGTTCAAATTCAAAGACCTGACGGTTAATGAACTCATAAACCTGCTCTATGTAATTGAACACGGGACACATCCCCTGCTGATAAAGGCATTTAAACTGAAAAAGGGATTTGAAGACCCGGACAAATTTGAACTGACTGTTGATATTGCCTCAGTAGCCACCGCCGAAGAACAAGGGAAGTAGTGAAGACGCTGAAGGTATTCTCTCTTGCAGCTCTCTGCATATCAGCGCTCACAATTTGCCTGTGGTATGTGGCAGTGCCAGAGGAACTAATAGTTGCAGAGATTCAGAAAACTGCAAGAAGACCTGTAGAAGTAATCGGGCTTAAAAAGGGGCTGTTTTTTAATGCATCAATAAATTCAATAAACGTTACTTTAGACAAACGAACTCTTGCCGTGCTGCAAAATATCGAACTTGCCTTCAACCCGCTGTATATATTTACTGGCAAGATACCTGTTGAGTATAAAAGTGATATATTTAAAGGTATTATCACAGGGACTGCCATGTATAACCTGAGATTACCGGATGCTGATAGGCTGACGGTAGCGGGGGAATTTACCGGCCTGCGTCTTGTGGAATTGATAGAATTGTATGACACCTACGGCGATGGCAGTGTCTCTGGGACATTGACAGTTAAGGAAAAAGAAGTTCACATTGATTTTATTGTAAAAGACTACAAGCCGAAGATTAGAGGGGTGACGATACCCGATATGCTGCTTGCGTATTTTGATGAACTAAGCGGCAAGCTGATGATTACGGGAGGTAACATTACAACATGTTCAATTGCGCTCAAAGGCCTCGGTATATTCGCCAGAGTGAAATGGCAGTCAACGGAGCGCGCCAGTGATATGACAATCGAGCTGATGCCAGAACCATCGTTTAAGGGCATGGAGGTGATAAAGACCTTAAAGCGCTACGAAACATCCCCGGGGATATATACCATAAGGCAAAATAACAGCAATTCTCAATGAATTATGTTATATTAATTGGCTACTAATAACAAAGGTATAACGAAGGAGATAGTTATGGCTGAGGAGTTCGTTGAGGTAAACCCCGAAGACCTGCCCGATAACCCGTTTAAGGTCATTGGCAGCCAGTGGATGCTTGTTACAGCAGGTACTATGAAATCGTTTAATACGATGACGGCAAGCTGGGGCGGGTTTGGTATCATGTGGGCCAAGAAGATTTGCGCGTGTGTAGTTCGCCCTACACGCCACACTTATGGTTTTATGGAAAAATCAGATATGTTCTCACTTTCTTTCTTTACTAAGGAGTACAAAAAGGCTCTCCTTTTCTGCGGCACGCACTCCGGCAGAGATACAGACAAGATGTCCGAAACTGGCCTTACCCCTATAGAAGACAGCAGTTCGATATATTTTAAAGAGGCGCGTCTGGTCTTTTTGTGCAGGAAGATTTATTACCAGGACATAGACCCAGGCCATTTTATTGACCCGTCAATTGAGTCCAATTACCAGTTGAATGATTATCACAGGATGTACTTAGGTGAGATTATTAAATGTATTACTAAAATATGAAGGAGAGCGGCGATATGGATTTAAAAGCGTTTCTTACGTCAACTCATTATTTTTCAGACCTTTCAGACAGTGAACTTAATACGCTGATAGAGGCATCAACGGTTGAGGAGTGCAGACCTGGACAAAAAATCGTATCGCGCGGACAGCCGGGCAGGTTTCTCTTTGTACTCATAACAGGCAAGGCTGAGGTGAATTTTACTGATACTCTGGGTGCTAAATTATTCAGTGCGACTTTAAAATCAGGCGATGTGTTCGGTGAGATGTCTATTATGACAGGGGAGCCGGAGGCTGCCGATGTGGTTGCCGTGGAGCCTTCACAGTACATTGCCGCCCCCCGTGATATGTTTTCTCAAGTGATTGTTGGAAACCCCGCAGCGCTGCATAAAATAGCTGCCCTGATTACTAAGAGGATGACTCAGAAAGAACAAAACGAGGCCCTGCTAGCCCAGTACAAGTCATCAAGACAGGATAACCCCGACCCCTATGACTTAAACTTTTCCTCTGCACTCAAACCGGCAAAGATTCTGGTTATAAACTGCGGCAGCTCCTCGCTGAAATACTCGCTCTTTGATACATCTAATCCCACCCCTCTAATAGAGGGTCTTATAGAGAAAATCGGTACAAATGCGTCATATCACAAGGTCAAGTCACAAAAATCAGAGATTAAAAATGAAACAGCAGTCCCTGATTTCCCAAAGGCATTTCTGGAGATGGAGACCGCACTGACCGATTCCACTATTGGTGCAATAGCAGCTTTTGACGAAATAGACGCCGTTGGGCACAGGGTAGTTCACGGCGGGGATAAGTTTAAGAACTCAGCCGTGATAACAGATGAGGTTATTGAGGGTATAAGGCAGTGCATCCCACTTGCCCCGCTTCACAATCCCTATAACCTTGCCGGAGTTGAAGAAATGAGAAAACACCTGCCGGGCAAAGGGGCTGTTGCGGTTTTTGACACGGCCTTTCATCAGAACATGCCTGAAAGTGCATATTTATATGCCATATCCCGCGACCTTGGGCAGATATACCATGTTAGCGAAAACATTCGCCGCTACGGGTTTCACGGCACAAACCACAACTATGTCTCATTGACAGCGGCGACATACCTCAAACGCAGTGTCAGAGAATTGAGAATCATCTCATGCCATCTTGGCAATGGGGCATCTATCTGCGCCATAGACCACGGCACAAGCGTTGACACTAGTATGGGCATGACCCCTCTGGAGGGCCTGGCTATGGGTACACGCTGTGGTGATATTGACCCCGGGGCGCTGATTTATTTGTTAAACTCCGGCCTCAGTGTCAAAGAGGTTGATAATTTACTTAACAAAGAAAGCGGCCTGAAAGGTCTCACAGGACTGAGCAACGATATGAGGGAAATCCTTGACGCCGCCGACAGCGGTAACGACAGGGCAAAAACAGCGGTGTCGCTGTTTTGTTACAGGCTGAAGAAATATATTGCCGCATATGCCGCTGTGTTGGGTGGTATTGACGCATTGGTTTTTACGGCAGGAATTGGTGAAAACTCTGCCGCTATACGCGGGCGCGTATGCCATGGACTTGAGAATATTGGCCTTGTCATCTCGAAAGAGGCCAACGAAAAGGCAAAGGTAAAAAGGGGACATATCGAGGAGATATCCGCCGCTGGTTCGCAAATCAAAATCCTCGTAGTTGCCGCAGACGAAGAGCGAATGATTGCCAGGGAGACACTCCACGCCCTGAACATCGCGAAGGTGAGAGAGGCCGCTGCACCAGAAGTTAAAGCGAAAAGGCAGATTCCTGTTTACATTACAGGCCACCATGTTCACTTGTGCGAAAAAGACTTCGCCACCCTCTTTGGCGAGGGAAAGACGCTTACAAAGAAACACCAGCTCAGGCAGCAGCTGTCATTTGTCGCTGAGGAGACGCTGACACTGTCCGGCCCGCTTGGAAAAATAGAAAACGTCAGGGTCGTTGCCCCGCTCAAGACTGAAACACAGGTTGAGATAAGCCGCACTGAGGAGTTTAAACTTGGCATCGATGCCCCTGTAAGGGTCTCCGGTGATCTCGAAGGCTCTGCCTCTATTACACTTGAAGGACCTGCAGGGAGCGTAAAACTTGAAAGCGGTGTCATCTGCGCCCGAAGACATATACACATGACCCCGGCTGATGCACTTTCTTACGGTATCAGAGACCATGATATCGTAAGTGTAGCAGTTTTAGGCAGAAAGGATGTAGTCTTTAGCGATGTCTTTGTCAGGGTAAACCCTAACTATACGCTTGAGCTGCACCTTGATACCGATGAGGCAAACTCTGCCGCTATATCAGATGCAGCCACTGCCCGCATACTAGAAATTCAGTCAAGGGCGTTCATATAGAGACAACGGCACACACCGGCGGTGATTGAAAACATACCCTATATCGGCATCCTGAGAGAGCTCACCGGCTCATGCCGCGAGGTCTTTTTGGTAGGCGGTACGCTCAGGGATTCTATATTAAACCGGCAGGTGCGGGACTATGACATTGCCCTAAGTGAAAGCCCGTTTACTGTTGCAAGGTGGTTTGCCGACGCTATAAACGGCGCCTATGTCATGCTGCATGAGAGGTTTCCAACTGCAAGGGTTGTAAAAGGGGACTGCGTATATGATTTTACGGCGCTGCGGGGAGGCTCTATAGAAAGCGACCTTCTGAGCCGTGATTTTACGGTCAATGCCCTTGCCGTTTCTATTAATAATCCTGTTGATGGGATAATAGATGTAACAGGCGGCTTGGGTGACATAAATAACAGGATAATCAGGATGGTATCAAAGGATAATCTGGCCGAAGACCCTGTCAGGTTGTTAAGGGCATTCAGGGTTGCGGCGGAGCTGGGTTTTACTACTATTGACACTGATACGCTTGCCGCCATCGCCGACCTTAAGGGGGGTATCTCCGTGGCTGCCGTTGAGCGCGTGTGGGCAGAGTTTAAGATGCTCCTGCAAGCTGATAACTCCGCAGAAATTATAAAATCAGCGTGTGAGACCGGGCTTCTTTTTGAGCTGCTGCCTGAGCTTGAGCCTCTGAGAGGTCTAAGGCAAAACCGCTGGCACCATCTCGATGTCTTTGACCATACGATGGCCGCGTATGAGGCAGCCGAATCTGTTACACCGGCTTTGCCGTTTCACGAAAATCTTAGGGCATGGTTTGAAATGTACCCACACAAAAGCGCACTGATAAAGCTTGCCATACTGCTTCATGATGTTGGGAAATATCGCACTTATGGGCAGTCAAAGGACGGTCATATCACGTTTTATCGCCACGAACAGGAGGGCACGGCGATTGCTGCCGACATAATGACCAGATTTAAGGCATCCACAAAAGAGACCGAATTTGTAACCATGCTGGTAAAGAATCACCTGAGGATTTTGGCATTTAAGAGGGTAGGGGGCGCTGGTCTTTCTACAATGAAAAGACCGCTTATCAGGCTTCTTAACACTGTGGGTGATGCAATCTACGCCCTTGTTGTCGTATGGATTGCTGATTCAGCAGCGAAACTTGAAGGGACAGATGAGACAATCGGTATATGCAGTGGTATTCTGGATTTTTACGAGAATAAATATCTGCCGCGAAAGACCGCGCCGCGCTTTATAACGGGCAGGGATTTAATTGAGACATTTAAGCTCACGCCGTCGCCGTTGTTTAGTGAGATACTTGGGGCAATCGAGCTTCAGACTCTTGAGGGGCAGATAGACTCAAAGGCAAAGGCCGCTGCCCTTGTCGATGAGTTTCTGCACGCGAGGGGGGGGGGCTGATGTTCGACATTCTCGGGATAACAGTTGTGTTTACTGTGATGATAGTGCTTCTTCGTATGAAGTGGCATGTTGGGTATGTGCTGAGCGCCGCCTCGGTGATGCTTTTCGCCATATATATGATGAGACCAGCGGCGATTGCCTCGACGGTTTACTCTGCTATAGTGTCACAGTCAGCGCTTGAACTTACGATTGCCCTGACGTTTATCAGGATGCTTGAGATGGTTCTCAGGGAGAGAAACATACTGAGCATGATGACAGACGCGGTAAAGGGTGTATTAAGAAACAAGAAATTTGTGCTTGTCTCGATGCCCCTGTTGATAGGAATGCTGCCGTCAATTGGGGGGGCATATTTTTCGTGTCCGATGGTGGATGCCTCAGCAAAAGAACTTGACTTGACTCAGGAGGACAAGGCCTTTACTAATTACTGGTACAGGCACCCGTGGGAAATAATCCTGCCGCTTTACCCGGGACTGATACTGGCTACACTGATTACCGGTATTGGGATGAGGGATATGATGTTATTAAACCTGGCCTATGCGCTTTGTATGTTGGCAATTGGCCTGTTATTTTGCATGAAGGGTGTCAGCGGGGCATTTCCGAAGGTGGAACGCAGGTCTCACAGGGCGATGTGGAGTTTTATGCCCTTTATTATACTGCTTGTGCTTGTTATTGTGTTTAGTGTAAAGCTGCACTATGCGCTTGTTGCGATGGTCTTTGGGCTGATGATTTATTTCAGGTACAGCCTAAAGGAAGTGTGGAGCGTAATTATTTATGGGTTTAACAAGGAGGTGGTGCTGTTAATATTTGGTGTGATGTTGTTTAAGTCCACGCTTGGCAGTTCGGGGGCGGTGGCGAATATCAGCAATTATTTTATTGCCAGTCACATACCGCTGTTACCTATATTGTTTTTGCTGCCGTTTGTGACAGGGATTCTTACGGGATTTACGCTGGCCTTTGTGGGGAGTGCCTTTCCGCTGTTTATGAGTCTGCCGGGGCTGGATGCGCATTCATTTTCTTTTGCCTTTGCGGCAGGCTATGCAGGGGTGTTGTTGTCACCGGTACATGTGTGTCTGATTCTGACGAGGGATTATTTTAAGGCAGATGTCTGGGGTCTCTATAAGAAAATAATTCCGGCGGTCTTGCTTTATTTTATCGCCCCGGCGTTGGAATATGTTATCTTTAGATACTTGCGCACTTGACAACCCCCGGCATAATTGTTACTCTATAATCATGGCAGCAAACAGCGTGAAAACTCATGAAGGGGATACTGTGACAGTGGCAAATGGCAGCAAGCTGGAAAAATCCTCCGCCTTGATGGACAATACAATTGCGCTTGACTTAAAGGGTGAAAATGTTACATCAGGAATGTTGAGAGACAGCGTCAGCGCCTTTTATGACTTTGTCACTGAGGTCTCGGCACAGATATCCGGCACAAGGGAACCTGGGAAATGGCCTGGGAAATGGCCTGGGAAATGGCCTGGGAAATGGATTGTTACTGTAAGACATGGCAGCCACATATTTCTTAAGAACCCTATAGTTAATGAAATAAATATCGATATAATTGAAAAGACAGTTGACGCAATACGCTGTGGTATTAGCTGTTTAGTAATTAAGGCCGAAAGACCGGAATATTTTTCTGATAAGGCATTAATTCTTCTACAAAATCTTATGTTTGTCTCAAGTGCAGGAATCGATGAGCTATCTGAGATAAAGTTAGCTGTAAATGGAGAATTCCATACCCTGACAACTCATATGGCTGCTAACATCGATACAGTTTTAGGTATTCGTTACAAGAGTTTAGGTTCTGTTGAGGGGAAACTTCAAGTATTCTCCGAAAGAGGCGGCCTAAAATTTGTAATTTACGATTGTTTAAACGATGATCCTGTCAGATGTAATATTCCAGATGACCTCCGTTTGGAGGCAATGGAAGTAGTGACTAAGGCGTTTGGAGAACGTATATATGTATTTGGCATGATTAGCTATGATCAATGTGGGACTCCTATAAGTATTCAGGTCAGTCAGTTAAGATTGTTTAGGAATAAAGAAGACATTCCATCTGCTGAACAAATATGCGGCATCTTGGGAGAGTAACTTTTGGAGCGCAGGTATTGGGATTCATGTTGTTTTTTAGCTTGGCTCAAATTTGACCGTGGTCTAATTAATCTTAATAGTAAAATTGGCAACCCGCCATTAATGATTGGCGAACCAGACATTCATTTCCAGGAAGAGATTGATGATATTATATATAATTTATAAAATAAAATGGCTATCTTTAAAATAACGCAAAATGAAGACCCTGCTAATCGTTAAAATATTTGTATTGACCATTGCCCTGAGTGCGTGTGATTCGCGCGGGGCAGGGCGAAATCAGGCCGTCACCCCGTCTCAGGCCAATGCCACACCCGTCTATGGCGGTACGCTGATCGAAGGTATGACTGCTGAACCAAGTGTTCTTATCCCTGTGCTTGCCGGTGACAGCGCCTCACACTCTGTCTCAGGTAATATATTCAACGGGCTTGTAAAATATGCCCCGGACCTCAGCACTGTTGGTGACCTTGCAGAGAGTTGGGAAATCTCTCCCGACGGTCTCACCATAACATTTCATCTTAAAAAGGGGGTGCGCTGGACTGACGGCGCTGACTTTACTGCCGAGGATGTCCTGTTTGGCTTTCAGACTATAATCAGCGACAAGACCCCCACACCATACAAAGAGGATTTTCTACAGGTAAAGACCGCAGAGACCCCGGACAACCATACATTCAGGGTGACATATGGAAAACCCTTTGCCCCGGCCCTAAACACATGGGGAAGCCTTGTCGTGCTGCCCAAACACCTCCTTCAGGGGGTTGACATAACCAAGACCCCGTTAATCAGAAAACCAGTAGGTATGGGGCCATATAAACTGGATACATGGGTCAGCGGGCAGGAACTTACCCTTTCGTCGAATCAGGATTATTTTGAAGGCCGCCCCTATATTGATAAATATGTTTACAGGATTATCCCCGACCAATCCACAATGTTTATGGCGCTGAAGGCAGGGGAGGTTGACCTTATGGGGGTTACTCCTATCCAGTTCAAGAGACAGACAGACTCCGAGTATTTTAATGCCAATTTTAATAAATACCGCTATCCAGTCTTTTCCTATACATATCTTGGCTTTAATTTAAGGCATCCATTTTTTGGGGACAAAAGGGTCAGGCAGGCAATCGCCCACGCTATTGACAAACAGGAGATAATAGACATTGTACTCTACGGTCTTGCTACACCGTCAACCGGCCCATATGTGCCAAACACATGGCCATATAACCCAAACGTGAAAAAATATGACTTCAACCCCGCTAAGGCAAAGGCCCTGCTTGCCGAGGCTGGCTGGATAGACACCGGTGGTATTTTATCAAAGAACGGTGTCCCGTTTGAGTTTACAATTCTTACCAATATGGGCAATCCCCTCAGAATGAAAACCGCCGCCATCATACAGTGGAAATTAA
Source organism: Candidatus Magnetominusculus xianensis (assembly GCA_001541255.1). GTDB lineage: Bacteria > Nitrospirota > Thermodesulfovibrionia > Thermodesulfovibrionales > Magnetobacteriaceae > Magnetominusculus > Magnetominusculus xianensis. The sequence goes on along the minus strand of LNQR01000021.1, from coordinate 2,003 downwards.
AGCAAGTCGGCATAAAGGTAAACATTCGCGCCCTTGAGTGGAGTACGTTTCTAAATGAATTTATCGATAAAAAGCGCTTCGACGCCGTAATCCTCGGCTGGGGTATAGGGATGGACGGCGACCAGTACGACATCTGGCACTCAAGTAAGACAAAAGATAAGGAATTCAATTTCGTAAGCTACTCAAACTCTGAAGTCGATGCACTGCTTGAGACAGGCAGGCGCACATTCGATATTGATAAGCGTAAGGCAGCATACTATAAGATTCAGGCAATACTTGCCGATGAACTCCCGTATCTGTTTCTCTATGTCCCCGATGCCCTTGTCGTTGTGAATAAGAAATTCATGGGGATTGAACCCACCACAATCGGCATAGGCTATAACCTGCCGAAGTGGTATGTGTCGAACGCCCGCAATAACCCTGAAAAATAAAACCCCGAAAAAAAAGGTCTGCCCCCTTAAACGAGGACAGACCTTCTTCTTAATCTGTGCTACGGCCCGAATGTAGGGAGCACAACGGTATCCATAACCATCGTTCCACCGTGCATTGTCAGGATTACAGTGCTGCCTGCATTTTGATTTCTCCAAAATACATTGACATACCCGTTAGTATCTGGCTTTCCCAGTGCGGCTATTGTCCAGCTTGTGTCCGATATCTGAGGCATTGCATACGCATTGACAACGGTTGTTCCGCTGAGGTTCCATACATAGTTATATCCGGATGTCTTATTTCTCCATACAAGGTCAGTATTTCCGTCTTTTTCCATGTCGGCAGCACCGCATAATACCCAGCTCGCATCTGCTAACTGTGGCAGAGACCCAACGCCGCTGACTGTGGTGCCGTTAAAGTACCATATGCCATTGTAACCATATACGAGGTGTCTCCAGACGATATCAGGGTACTTGTCGCCGTTAAGATCCCCTATGGCGGCCGCTACCCAGTTCTTGTCGCTTAGTGTCGGCAGGGTGATTGAACTTTGTATTGCCCCGCTCTTCATCAGCCATATTACATTTTCGCCGGTTGAGATGTTTCTCAATAAGATGTCTGCGTAGCCGTCCTGGTTGAAATCCCCCACGCCTTCGACAAGCCATGTGTTACCAGTAAATGTTGGAAGCCATAACCCGCTGCTTATGCCTGTACCACTCATCAGCCATACGTAGTTATAACCGTTTATCGTATCCCGCCAAAATATATCTACGCTGCCGTCGCCGTTGAAATCTCCAACTCCGGCGATTATCCAGTTAGACGACTGACCTGTGCCGACTATGTAGTCGGAGATAGATTGAATCTGTGTCGAGGTCAGACCTTGAAGCGCTGTATTGCCCTTCATCTGTGAAACTGATGCTATAGCGTTGGTTATTTTCGTAGCAGTAGCTCCTACAAGCCGCGGGTCGGTTGCGGGGATAGTGTTGTGGCATGATATGCAGTTCGACAAAAAGAGTGAGCTGCCAGTGGCGCTTGAAGTACTCAGAAAGCTGGCGATTGCCTGAATCTGAGCGGAGGTCAGGGTTTTAAGCGAGGCATTATTTTTCATGTCAGAATTGGTTGCTATAGCGTTGGTTATTTTTTCGGCAGAGGCGTTGACTTGCGCCCCTGATGGGGTTGCACCGTGACATGAAGCACAGTACTGTGCATAGAGTGTAGCTCCCTCGCTTGCTGCGTATACAGTTGTTTGAGAGATTCCAGCATAAATAATCGTGGTCACAAATAATACAAATAATAACTTACCACATTTCATAGAGCCTCCTTTAAATTGTTGGTAAAAGTTTTCAGTTCATAGGTGAACCGGACTAATCACTGCGTTCTTATATAAACCTAACATATTGCTTAGTTTTATGTCTACTTATTTCCACCTGTCCCCTGGTCCTGGGCCCAGGGCGATTGCATTAGAAACTTACACCCGCTAATCCCTCTCCTGGATTCCCGCTTTCCAGACTGTGTCATAATAGCACCCCCCTTTCTTTTGAGGGGTGGGCGTAGCGGCTAGGCAGCTGGGGTATTTT
>LNQR01000020.1 GCA_001541255.1 Candidatus Magnetominusculus xianensis | reverse complement strand
CCTTGATAACTGGCTTGATGAGTACAACTATGTGAGAACCCATCAAGGCAAGCATTGTAACGGCTTAATGCCCATGGAGTGCTTCACTAAGAATAAACACCTTGCACAAATCAAAATGATTGGGTATGCTAATGAAGCAGAAGATAAGACAGCCTGACCTGTCTTACAACTCAGGCAGGAGTTTTATACAGACTGTACGATTAAGTGTAGTTCAGTACAACTTACGCCTTCGAAGCGATAAAGTCAGGAGAAGATATTCTGTGGTCTGAAAACTTCTTTTATCTAAAATACACCTGTCATGTTTAATCACATGGGGGCAGCGCACTGGAAGTTCAATTTTATGATAGGAGGACAAGATATGACAAAACCCAAACTGTTCTTGTTTGCAGCAATAACCGTTGTATTACTTTACACCTGTAACGACATACCTTTTTTTAGCAAGGTGTATGATAATATCCAGGCTCTGGAACATGCCTATAACGATTACCTTGTTATAGGTAAATTCGGCAACAATTGGCCAGCAAAGAAAGTTAAAGAATCCAAGAGTAATAACGAAATAAGCTTTGTTCTTTCTACCGGTGCGCCGCACTCATATCACGGTTATGATGGATATGAATTAATTGCCGTTTTTTTGAAAACCAAAAATGGCAAAGAAACAGTAGTAGTACTCCGGTCAAAAGTACAACGACAATAGCTGCATTAAATATTAGTGAAGTATCGCTCTCAATCAATATCCACCCTGGGAGTATTGGAGGCAGCGCTGCCTTTATTACAGCCCCTGCCCCTTGCTTATTGACAAGCCACTAAGCCCCTATCCCTCTTTGCTTATAATGTAGAATATGCAGCCCCAGTTTGAGTCAACTCGTACATTGCTGCGGAATCCGTCTACATTGATTGTATAGTTAGGCTCTGCAAGGATATCTATCCACTGTCCATTGACACTAAATGGGACTGATACATCCTGGTCATTCTGAGAAAAATTCAATACAATAATAAACCGTTCTATTTGTCCATAGCGTTTCCCATATGGATTATCACCCCAGCGGTGAAATATCACTATCTGCCTGTCCACGTCTATCCCATATCCTTCCTGATTTGGCTTTCTCATCCAATCTTCCCAATCAGGGTAGAAGTGGTCGGTCTGGAGTGCGCGGTGTCCGCGGCGTATCTTTATCAATTTCCTGTAGAGATCAGACAGAGATTTCCCTATCTTGTCGCTTGAAAATTCCCATCGCAGCGGTCTGGGAATTACCCTTCGGCCTGAGCCCTTGTCGTCTTCCATAACCCACGCATCTTCTGCAAATTCCTGACCGTTGAGGATCATAGGGACCCCGGGCATTGTCATCATAGCAATGACATAGGGCTGTGTGCGGTACCACTGCATCGCCCCCTGGTTATCCCTTGCACCGGCCTGCCACGCCACATGTGAGTGGTCATGATTAGTCAGATATGTCGTAGCAACTTTGTTGTCTGCATTTTTACCGTTACTGTCCAATAACCACTTGTTCGCGTTTAAGCTCATCATTAATTTCTGGTTTATAGACCAGTTCCAGAGGTTGTCAAACGTATTGCCGTACAGTGAGTTATCCCAATAGCTCGTGGCCTTTGTATCTTTTGTTACCTGTGCGGCACTCATATCGATATGCTCAAGGGTCAGGGAGAAGTTATATTCACCTTTGTCAGATACGTGATTGGTTATGTCCTCAAGCAACTGATGCAGTCCGCGATTGCTGCCTTTTATATAATAATTTGTAGTGTTGTCAAACCTGATACCGTCAATCTTAAACTCATCCATCCAGTAAAAACACACGTCTCTGATGAATTCCTGTGTACAGTCATTGTTGTAGTTCAGGTCAGTCAAACCTGGGAATGAGCCTCCATACTGCCCAACATACGGACATTTGTCCCTGTCCTGGTAAAAGTCAACATAGGGAAACTTATTTGCGTCGTCTGCTGAGTGGTTGTAAACACCATCCATGATGACATGAATTTCGCTTTTATGACACTCAGAAATCAATGTCTTCAGCAGAGAGAGTTTCTCCGATGGCTTTCCTATGGCGTTAGCATAGCGATACTCTACCGCAAAATATTGATAAGGCGTATATCCCCAACTGTAACCGTAACCTGGCCACGCTGTCCACGGCATAAATAATATTGCGTTGATACCAAGGTCCTTTATATAAGAAACCTTCTCTGTAACCGCTTCTATGGGTGCCCTGCCGCCGCGATACTCAGCCGTAAAGTCATCTATGTTCAATTCGTATACGACAAGGTCGCGATGTGGTTGTCTCCCACCTAAAAGAGGTCCGACGCCGGGAAAGCTGCCGCCAACGACAAATGCCGAGTTCTGGTCAGCGCTGCCGCCATAGCGCGTACATGGATCTGTACACCAACGAGGCTTAACTGAGGCGTCCTGAAACGTTACATAGTACTTGTACTCGTAAAATCCTTCAGGCAGGTCAACATCTGTTGTATAGCTCCAAAGCCAACCATTAGGATGCTTTTCACGTGTCATAACAGGGGCACTGACCTTGTCCCAATTTGTCTGCTTAAGCCTCTCCTGAAATGTCCCAACTACCCTGATTTCTTTGATCTTCGGGTCGCATACGCCAGAATATTGATCCGGTGAAATGGTGTTGTCTGGGATAAAAAGTTTAAACTCAACCTTCCCCTTGTCTGAATCCTTCCCTGCCTGCCTTGCTCCAAAGCTCTCGTACATAAGTTTCTCCTCCTGTTTGATTAAACATAATAGAACTATATAATTGCAATAACTATGCCAGTCTAATATCGTTATATATTAATATGTTACATTTTATAGTTAATATATAATATGGATTTTATACCAATTAAATTGGAATTTATTACCCATTTTTATTAGCACCCCTTAACCATGCCTTAAGGCATACCGTTCATATCTGTCAGCAGGGGTCACACCGTTTGCATATTTGAACATAATATGCTAATCTATAGCAGTGAAAGGTTTAACAAATAATGAAAAGCGGCTGTTAATTTGCACAAAAACAGCAAAATAATTGCTATGCGCCTTGCATTCAATGAACTCTCAAGGGTGGACTATTGAATAAGACCGACGTATTATTCATCCATCCCGGCAATCATCGAAAGACGTATCAGGGGCTTTCAACCGAATATACGGCAACCGCAACTCCGGCATGGACACTGTTGACTGCACAATATGTAAGACAAGAGGGGTTTTCCACTAAACTCTATGACGTAAACGTAGAAGGTTGGGACGACACTACGGCACGCGAGGTCATCAGTAACTACAATCCCGAGTTAATCGTGATGATGGTCTATGGGCATAATCCATCGGCATCGACACAGACAATGCCAGCAGCTGGCAGGATTGCACGTGATATAAAAAAAATTAATAACGCGGTTCCTGTAGCAATGGGCGGTATGCACCCTTCTGCCCTGCCAGAGCGTACCATAAAAGAAGAAACGATTGATTTCGTAATCCTTGGTGAAGGCCCGCATACAGTTAAAGGGCTGATTAACTGCATCAAAGGCAGCGGCAGCCTCACTGACGTGCAAGGACTGTGCTATCACGCTGTCAATGCGGAGATTGTCATAAACCCCATGCCTCAGACGATAGAAGACCTTGACGGTACACTCAGCGGTTATGCCTGGGACCTGCTTCCACCTTTGACAAGCTACAGGGCGCACAACATGCACTGCTTTCAGGATTTTGAGCGCAGCACACGTGATGACTTTTCTGACGTCAGATCCCCCTATGTGGCTATGAATACATCCCTGGGCTGCCCTTATAACTGCACCTTCTGCTGCATTAACTCCGTATTTGGAAAACCCGGGATTAGGTACTGGTCGCTGGATAAGGTCATGTCATGGATTGACGAACTCGTAGTAAAATATAATGTGAGAAATATCAGATTCGACGACGAACTGTTTATCCTGTCGGCACAGCGCGTGGAGAGATTCTGCGACATGATTATTGAACGCGGGCACGATGTGAATATCTGGGTATACGGCAGGGTAGATACGATTGAGGAGCGACTGCTTAAGAAGATGAAACGTGCCGGGATTAACTGGATTTGTCTTGGCATAGAGTCCGCTAACGAGGCAGTGAGAAAGGATGTCAACAAGAAGATACGCAAGGATATAAAAGACATAGTACGTATGATTCAGGCTAATGATATATATGTGCTTGGTAATTATATGTTCGGCCTGCCCGAAGATGACATCGGCACAATGGAGGAGACCCTGCAGCTTGCTATTGAGTTGAACTGTGAGTTTGCAAATTTCTACTCTGTAATGGCATATCCAGGCTCAGAGCTATATAATAAAACGGCAAAAGAACATCTGCCCGAGACACTGAGCGAGTACGCGCAGCTAGGCTATGATACAAAACCGCTGCCAACGAAATACCTAACCCCTGCCGATGTCCTGAGATTTAGGGATGAGGCGTTTGATAAATACCATGCAAACCCCTTGTATCTTAATATGGTGGAGAGGAGATTCGGCAGCAAGGTCAGAAGACATATTGAGAAAATGCTCGGATGTAAAATAAAAAGGAAGCTCTTAGGCGACTGAAATTGCGGCTGAAATTAAGGAGGGGCTATTGACTGCCGATATAAGTAGTTTAAAGAACAAGTCATACGAACTTAGAAAGATGGTACTGGACATGTGCATAAAGGCTGAGACAGGGCATGTGACATCATCTCTGTCAAGTGTTGACATAATGGTTGCCTTATATTATGGAGGCATCCTTAAATATGACCCTGAAAACCCACACTGGGCAGACAGAGACAGATTTATACTGAGCAAGGGGCAGGCAAGTCCGCTCCTGTACACAGTGCTTGCCGATGCGGGGTTTTTCGACCCCTCGGAGCTTGACCGGTTTGCCCAGCGTGATGGGATATTTGGAGTCCACTTGCAGTGGGATGTGCCGGGTGTGGAGCTGACCAGCGGGTCTCTGGGGCACGGGTTTGGCGTAGCTGCCGGCATTGCACTTGGGGCGATGATGGACAAGGACCTCTTTATGGTGTTTACACTGCTTGGAGACGGCGAGTGTTATGAAGGCTCTATCTGGGAGACTGCCATGTTTGCAGCGCACAATAACCTGAACAATCTGGTTGCAATAGTGGACAGGAATTACCTCTGTGTCACTGACTTTACAGAGAACATTGTAGCCCTTGAGCCGATGGAAGACAAATGGAGGGCCTGCGGCTGGAATGTCAAAAGGGTAAACGGTCACTCGATAAAAGACATACTTGAGGCGCTTGCGTTTGTGCGTTCGCGCAGGTCACATAAACCCCTCGTGCTGATAGCAGATACCGTAAAGGGCGAAGGCATTGACTGTCTTACGAATGACCCCATATGGCATGGTCAGGCGCCAAAGGGCAAAGACGCCGAGGCGGCGAGGGTCTGCTTACTGATGAGGCAAAACGATGAATAACATAGCGCAAAGAGACGCCTTTTGGAACAGGATATACGATATAGCAGCACAAGACCGCAACGTGATATTGATTTCGGCAGACATGGGGGCGCCATCGCTTGATAAGTATAGAAAAGACCTGCCAGCACAGTTTGTAAACGTAGGCATAGCAGAGCAAAATGCCGTACTAATAGGCTCCGGCCTTGCCCTCAAGGGGAAAAAGGTATACTTATATGCAATAGCCCCGTTTATTACGCTCCGATGCCTTGAACAAATCAGGGTTGAATGTTCGATAATGAATATCCCGATGACCATAGTAGGGGTTGGGGCGGGGATGAGTTATCAGGACTCCGGGCCGACACACCATGTGCTTGAGGATATAACAATAATGCGCTCGATGCCGAATATAACGATACACAATATCACCGACAGCGTTATGGCCTCTGCAGTTGCAGGCATGAATATCAAAAACACCACATACGTGAGAATTGACAGGGAGGTCTTCCCTGATATTTATTCCCCTGATACAGATTTTAGGACAGGCGCTGCGGTTGTTAAAGAAGGGAAGGACTGTTATCTGCTCTCAACCGGCTGCATGACACATGCCGCACTGCACGCGGCAAAGCGGCTTGAGGGGAAGAGTATCGATGTCGGCGTAATAGACATATACACGTTTCCAATAAATGAGGAGTTCTTACTGGAGACACTCAAGGGGGTAAGGAAGGTTGTCAGCATAGAGGAGCATTTTTTGCCGGGGGCGCTTGGCAGTGCAGTTGGCGAGTTAATCCTTGATAACGGCCTGCCCATTAAGCTAAGACGATTAGGTATAACCCATGCTAAGGGGTTTTGCTATAAGTACGGAGGCAGAGAGACCATCAGAGAGTACTATGGCTTAGACAGGGAAAGTCTCGATAGAGAAATAGAGCGGTTTCTGACAGATTGATAACGGACTAAGGAGGTCAGGTTAGTGAAAGTAGCGCTGTTAATACCAACGTTTAATGAAATCATTGGGTTGAGGCAGATAATGCCGATGATCAATAGGGAGTGGGTTGATGAGATAGTCTTTGTTGACGGCAACTCTACGGATGGCTCGATAGAATATATCAGGGAAAACAACTACACATTATTTTTGGAAAAGGTGCCTGGCGTGCGCAGGGCAATGATAGAGGCAATTCGTTCTGTGACAAGCGACGTCCTCATCACATTTAGTCCAGATGGTAATTGTCTCCCTGAGCTGATACCAAAGCTGGTTGATAAGATGAGAGAAGGCTACGACATGGTCATAGTCTCAAGATATGCAGACGGGGCAAAGAGCTATGACGACAACATCATTACGGGTTTTGGCAACTGGCTGTTTACAAATACAATTAACTTCCTTCATGGCGGCAGCTATACAGACGTCATGGGGATATACCGTGCGTATAAGAAAGAGCTGGTGAGCAGCCTCGATCTGGATAAAGATATAACATACACAACCCCTGAGAAGTTATTCAGGACAAGGCTGTTTTGGGAACCTATACTGTCTACCCGTGCGGCAAAGAGAAAATTAAAAATCACAGAGATAGCAGGTGACGAACCCAAGAGAATCGGAGGCGAGGCCAAACTCCAGACGATAAAATGGGGTGCGGCGTACATGTATCAAGTCCTAAGGGATAAGGTATGGTGGAAGTAAAAGGTGCTGAAATCCTCATATGCGGCGCAGGGATAATTGGGCTTACCGTTGCCCGTGAACTCATCAGCGCCGGATACAAGGACATCTGCCTAATCGAAAAGGAAGACGCATTAGGCAGACACGCCTCGGGCAGAAACAGCGGAGTCCTGCACGCCGGGATTTACTACACACCAGACACACTCAGGGCAAAATCCTGCCTTAAGGGAAACATGCTCATGAAGGAGTACTGCAAAGAGCATGGCCTTCCGCTTTTTGACTCCGGCAAGGTGATTGTTGCCAAAAATGAACAAGAGATCCCCATTCTGAAAGAACTTTTCAAGCGTGCAACGGCAAACGGGGCAAAAGTAGAACTCATAGACGAAACACAGCTCAATGAGATAGAACCGGCAGCGAAGACCTGCGAGAGCGCGCTCTACTCATATGACACGGCAGTGGTTGACCCAAAGGCAGTGCTAAAGTCGCTCTACGACGGCCTCTTACAGACCGGAAAAGTCACTATACTTAAAAATACGCAATTCAAGGGCATAAAAGGAAGCGCTGCCTGTATGACGACAAAGGGGGAAATCACATTCGGCACGTTTATAAACGCAGCCGGTGCGTACAGCGACAAAGTTGCCCATGCCTTTGGCGTAGGACTTGGCTTCAGCCTTGTGCCGTTTAAGGGGATATACAGGAAATTACGGCCTGAGAGGGCATCGATGATACGCGGAAGTATATATCCTGTGCCTGACATTAGAAACCCATTCCTTGGGGTACACTTCACACGGGGCATAGACGGGAGCGTTTACCTTGGGCCGACGGCGATACCGGCACTTGGCAGGGAAAACTACGGCATATTAAAGGGTGTGGACTCAGAGGCCATTGAAATTCTGAGACGCGCGCTGGTGTTGTTTTCCGAAAACCCCAAGTTCAGAGAGGTTGCCTTTACCGAGCCAAAGAAATACCTGTTTAAATATTTCTTTGAGGATGCCAGGGTCCTGGTCAAAGACTTAAGGCCAGAGGACGTAATCCCCACAGACAAAGCAGGAATCAGACCGCAGCTTGTCGATTGGAAGACGAAGGAGCTTGTCACAGACTTTATGGTGGTGAAAGACGGGAACTCTGTCCATGTGCTTAATTCCATATCACCGGCGTTTACAAGCTCGATGGACTTTGCCAGATTTATTGTTAATAATTACATAAACAATGCAGCTTAACAGCCTGGTTTACGTCTCGACATCAGCGATAAACTCGTTGAGCACTATTGAATGTATAGAGCAGTGCGCTAAAATCACAAACAACATAGAACTCAGCGGCGGCTGCAACTATGACGAGGGATTATTAGACAAACTCATCGAGATTAAAAGACGCCTGAGATTAAGATTCCTGCTCCACGGCTATTTCCCGCCCCCGTTAAAACACTTTATCATGAACTTCGCAGAAAACAGCGACAGAACCCGTGCGTTTATAAAGGTGGCGGCTGCCTGCATTGAAATGCTTGATATTCCATATTATTCAGTACACGCAGGGTTTCAGAAGTCATACGGCCTCAACAAAGAAGTACTGGTCGATTCGGGCAACAGTAGTGCAGCGTATACAATCAAAGATGTAGAAAAATCTGTGTCATATTATAAAATGAACTATCCAGATATAAGGCTTGCGCTTGAGAATCTCTATCCAAACCCGGATAGGCACTGTTGTTTTATGATACATGTGGAAGAAATCATGGAGATGCTCAACAGATTTCCTGGCATATATCTGCTGTTAGATTTGGGACACTTAAAAATATCATCGCGCCTGACGGGGTTTAACTATGTGGAGGCCGTAGAGCTGTTATTTGAGAAATACGCACACAGAATCCTTGAACTGCATCTCTCAGAAAACGACGGCCTGACGGACAAACATTGGCCGATATACTCTGACAGCGTTCAATACATGATAGTAAAAAACTACACCGCACTGATACTAAAAAGGAGGATAAACGTGGTAATCGAGACACGCAATTCCGAATTTAAGGATGTAAAAGCGTGTTATTTATTGATAAATGAGCTTTTGAGTTAACAACCATAGTAATAAACAGATAGAAAAAGAACAGTTGTAGTTTTGATGTTGTAATGCAGTATATATTGTACTTTTATCAAGGAGAATGATATAAATGCTTAATAATTTTTTCGTAGAGAATTATAAAAATCTTATAATGGAAAAACCTTTGCCGCTAGGTAAGTTGAATATATTTATCGGACCAAACGGCAGTGGAAAGTCGAACTTATTTGAAGCTGTCCATTTTTTACCAGATTGCCTTGAACACGGTATGCAAAAAGAGATAAGGTCTCGTCTTAAAGGACTGGATTCTATTTTGAATAAAAATTTGTCGGTACCCAATAAAATCAGCTTCAAGTGGGGATTCAAAAGCGTACCAATGGTTGTAGCCAAAGTTCCTGTCAGATATATACTTGATATAGACATTAGTAGTTACAGTTATTATGCAATAGAACGTGAGATTTTAGAAGAAACAAAACCTCGAATTGGTGGTCAAACGCATATTAAGAGACATCTCGATTTTTCCTATTCACGGGGAGAGGTCAATATAGACGTCGATATTTCCCCTTCAAAGGAAGCAGTTAAAAAAAATGTAGCTGAGGATTTCGAAGTGATTCCAGAGGGTGAATTAGCCTTACGCAAACTTTCTTCCCCTATACAATATCCTGGTGTTGAATATATAAAAAATAAAGTCTCTCTATGGAGATTTTATAATGCCAACCATATAAGTATCAAAAATATTAGAGATAAACCATCAGAAATAGACCCATCGACTATATATATAGATGAAACTGGAGAGAATCTTGCTATTGTGCTTTACAACTTAATGTCTAAAGAAGACTCAGATTTTGGAGATGAGCTGTATAGACTGCTTGGTGCGTTATGTGAAAATTTTAAAGACTTAAAATTCCCAATAATAGATTCACAACACTTGGAAATGAGGTGGAAAAACAACGACGTTAAAAGGCAATTAACATTACATGGATTATCAGATGGAACAATAAGAATGCTCTGTTGGGCGGCAATATTATGTCATCCTAACCCTTCGCCGCTTATATGTATAGATGAACCGGAAATAGGTCTCCACCCGGAATGGATATATATACTTGCTGATTTAATCAAAGAAGCTGTTGAGCGTGGTAAAACACAAATACTGCTTGCCACTCACTCACCAGACCTCCTTGATTGTTTTACTGAATATGCTGCAAATGTCATCGTTACTGAAACAGACGACACAAGAAATGCAGTTTTTAAGAAGCTGGATACAGATGAGCTGAAACCATGGCTTAAGCGATATCGACTTGGTGAAATGTATCGAAAAAGAGAACCCATTATCGGAGGCTGGTCATATTAAAAAAAACATAAAATTCTTCGTTGAAGGTAAAACTGAAGGCGCATCTACGTTTTGGGGAAAAGGGATATGGAACATTTTAAGAGAAGAAAAGGAGTGGATGAGTCAACAGAAAATACTTCACGATATAAAAGTTTTTGACGGTAAGTTCGAAATGGTGAAGAATCTCGGCTTTTATATTGAACAGCACTTCACACCACCTAAAAAAACAAGCGGCATACCAGGCGACTATGCCATCATTATCAGGGATTTGGATTGTGAAAATAAAACAAGCATAGAAAATAAGTTCAATAAAATCCTGTATAAATATAAAGGCATGTACGCAATTCACTTTGCGATACAGGAAATAGAGGCATGGATAGTAGCCGATATGGATTGCTTTAGAAGTGTTTACAAATATAATAAGCATAAATGTTTCACTGATTCAATTTCAAAAATCCCATACATATCAGAGCCGGAAAAGATTGACTGCAACCCCAAGATATCGGAATATTTAGAGAACATTGCAAAGGGTTGTACTTTGAGATATAGAAAAACGATAGAAGGCATTCAGTTGCTCAGAGAAGTAAATCCCGATACAGTCTGCACAAAGTGTCCAGCGTTTAAATATCTCAGAAATGACTTATGGGAACTTATTGACTATCCAGAGGACAAGAGGGTTCGCTGTCTAAAATAAATACCAGTCCCATACTACAGCAACAACATCAGTTGTTTCGATAAAAGATATTTCATATTTCAGCTTATTTTGTTATATTACCAGTACGGACTAATCGACTCATGGAGGCATCAATATGAAATTCACGTGTTTAAAGTGCAACAAGGAAATGGTAAATACGAAGGCAGGCAACACTGAAGACGGTCTGACCAATACATCGTTCTCATGCCCTGAGTGTGGCAGTAGTTTTGGACTAGTGACAAATGCAATGGAAACCAAGGCTATCAGAGAGCTTGTCCTGCATACTGAGGCGTGCAGTACCCCTGCCTCAACAATCATTCAGTGGGACAAAGATGCCCAGGCAAGGCTGTCCAATATCCCAGAGATGGTCAGAAGTATGGCACAAAAAGGCATCGAAAAATACGCCTCCGAAAGGGGTCTTAACACCATTACCACCGATGTAATGGACAAGGTAAAGGAACTCTACGGCATGTAGGCATCCGCAGCTGCGCTACTTAGGTTCGAGGTCAGTGGATTCCCCCGGCTGGGGCTGTTCAGTCGGTTTTACTTTGATTAATCTCGATGCCAGTATCCCGATTTCGTATAGGACGATTATCGGGACGGCCATGAGCATTTGATTAAACGCATCTGGTGTCGGCGTTATAACGCTGGCTACTATAAACGCCACCACAACTATATGTCTTCTTGCCTTACCTAATTTCTGCGGAGTCACAAACCCCATTTTCGTCATCACAAGGAGCGCTATCGGAAGCTCAAATATCACGCCAAAGGCCAGCAGAAATTTCATCGTAAAATCTATATATTTGCCCACAGTAATCATCGGCGTCAGATTCTCAGTCTTATATGTCATCAAAAACCCAAATGCAAACGGTAAAATTATGTAAAAACAAAACACCGCCCCAATCATAAACAACACTGTCCCACCCGTTATAAACGGAATGACTAACCTCTTCTCCTTTTCAATAAGCCCCGGCTCTATAAACAGCCATATCTGAGACAATACCACTGGCAGCGCTATCATCAGCGCGGCTACCAAGGAGATTTTACAGTGCATCCAAAATGCCTCAGACGGCTCTGTAAAGACCAGCGTCTTCTGCTTTATGCCGCTTGGCTCAAACCCGATAAATGGATAGTGAAGGCTGAAGACCATCTTGTTTTCAATGGGCATGACCAAGGTCTTTAAGATCATCTCGGAATAGTTAAACGTTAAAATGAAAACCACAAGTACGGCCGCAAGGGAAATCATAATGCGCTTTCTAAGCTCACCGAGGTGGTCGAACAGGGACATTTTATTTTCATTTTCCATTTGGCACAGTTCCATCTGGCACGCTTCCATCGTGCCGTGGCGTTACGGGTGGAATTTCTGTGGCTGCACTTTCAGCGGCAGGTTGTTCAGGGGGCTGAGTCAAAGGCGGCTTGAGTGCTGCTTGCATAGCCTCTCTGTTTATCTTTTCTATTTCTGCTTTTATAGGGTCAGAGTAGTCGTAGAGTTCTGTATCAACCTGGCGCTTAACGTCGCTGACCATTCTCTTAAACATCGCGATATATTTCCCAACCTTTCTGCCAAACACCGGCAGGTCCTTCGGTCCGTACACCAATAGCGCGATAATAAATACCACCACGATTTCCTGTATCCCAAGGTCAAACACCGAACTACTCCTTCTCCTCTTCATAGATGTGTTTTAATATCTTACCGGCAGGCGGGTATATTATAGTAAACGACAGGAAAATATGCAAGTCCGGGTTGCGGGTCTTAAACCCATACCCGGCTGACAGTGTGGTATAAAGGAAGTCCAGCGGCCTGAACCTATAACCTATCTTCCAGTCCCAATAGTCAAACTTATTTATATCATGGGTTTTCTTCGCCTGAACCTCAGTAAGGATGCTGAGATTGTTAGCCGCCTGAAGCTCCGCCCCAAGCATCAAATTTATCTCAGTGTTAAGGGCACGCCGGAACGGGGTATATACGAGGACATTTGCGTGCGTCTTAAACGGGCCGATCTTCTTTGATAAAATCAGACCGCCTCCAATCCGCCCATTTGTCGCTATTACGTCCCTGCCAGATGGCACTGAACCGGCAATAAGTACCGCAACTGACGGCATGTACTGCTCTTCTTCTATAAACCTGTCCTTAATCCCTATGGCTGCATCCTCAAACCCGGTCTCTCCGGTTTTCAAATAGTATGGAACAGTGGCGCTTGCCTCTATTGCATCTGTTATGGCAAATGACACAGAGGAGTTGATTCGATATGATGTTGGGTCAACAGACTGTTCAAGCTCAAATTGGGTGGCAAATATGCCAGCAGGATTGGTAGAAGTAGAAAAGGTAGAGTATATGCCGTTTGGCTGAAGCGGCTGCAACCCCTTTACGTCGAATCCATATGCCGCGGCGGCACAAGAAAAGATTAATACACACTGCACTAGCACAACGAATCTTTTCATGTGGTAAAAATAACAAATTATAGGTTATACTGTCAACGTCAATCAGATGTATTGGTGGCAGATGAACTGCCAGCATTGACAAATGAATGTGCTATCTCCTATAATCGTACACATGCAAGATAAGATTAAATAAATAAAATAAATAAACGGAGGGTTTTCATATGGCAGAAGGTGTAATAAACGCAACGGCGGCAAACTGGTCTACTGAGGTGTTAGGCGCCAGCGAGTTAGTACTGGTAGATTTTTGGGCAGTATGGTGCGGGCCATGCAGAATGGTTGCCCCTATTGTAGAAGATATGGCTAAGGAATACGCAGGCAGACTAAAAGTCCTCAAACTCAATACCGACGAAAATCCTGATATCGCAAGCAAATACAAGATCATGGGAATTCCCACGCTGATGCTTTTCAGAAATGGAGAGAAGATTGACCAGCTCGTAGGGGCAGTGCCTAAACATCAGCTCAAAGAAAAAATAGAAGCCCATTTAGGCTGATACGGCGCTGCACATGAAATTAATGCCGGAATTAATACTGGAGTTAATGTAAATGTTCAATTCGTTGAGCGAAAAGTTAGAGTCCGTATTCAGGAAGTTAAAGGGCAAAGGTGTACTGGTAAAAGACGACATCGACGCGGCGATGAAGGAAATTCGCTTCGCCCTGCTTGAGGCCGATGTAAACTTTAAAGTCGTCAAAGGGTTTATTGACAAGGTAAAGGAGAAATCCCTTGGCAAAGGTGTACTGGAGAGCCTGACACCTGGGCAGCAAGTTATAAAAATAGTTAATGACGAGCTGTGTGTTCTACTAGGGTCAGAAAACGAAAAGATTCGCTTATCACCTAATCCCCCTACTGTTATTATGATGATAGGTCTTCATGGCTCGGGCAAGACTACAACGTCGGCAAAGCTGGCAAGACATTTTAAGGCACAGGGCAGACGCCCGATGCTGGCCGCCGCAGACCTCCAACGCCCTGCCGCTATTGACCAGCTCATTACCCTGGGTAAGCAAATCGATGTACCGGTATTTTTCTCGAAGGAAGATAAAATTCCTGCCGTAGTTTGTAAAAACGCACTAAATGAGGCGAAAAAACAGGCCCGTGATATTATAATCCTCGACACCGCGGGCCGCCTTCATATAGCCGAAGACTTAATGAAGGAACTAAAGGCGGTCAAAGACGCCGTCACCCCCGATGAAATCCTCTTCGTTGCAGACGCGATGACAGGTCAGGATGCCGTCAATATTGCTAAAACCTTCAATGAGAAAATCGGCATTGACGGGATTATATTAACAAAAATGGACGGCGATGCACGCGGCGGAGCGGCGCTCTCCATTAGAGAAGTTACCGGCAGGCCTATTAAGTTCATCGGCACGGGCGAAAAAATCGATATGCTTGAGCCATTCCACCCCGAACGCGCGGCATCAAGAATCCTCGGCATGGGTGATGTGCTGAGCTTTATAGAAAAGGCACAGCAGTCGTTTGATGACAAAGAAGCACAGGCGCTGCAAAATAAACTTACCACTGATTCCTTTACGCTTGATGATTTAAGGGAACAGTTAAAGAAAATACGCTCAATGGGGCCGATTCAAAATCTCCTGAACATGATACCCGGCTTTAACCGCATGAAAGGGGTCGAGGTAGATGAAAGCCAGTTCATTAAGGTAGAGGCCATGATTTCCTCGATGACTAGAAAAGAGCGTAATAACCCGCAGATATTAAACGGCAGCAGAAAACTCCGTATCTCAGCAGGGAGCGGCACAACAGTGGCAGACGTTAACCGCCTGTTAAAGCAGTACAAAGATATGAGAAAAATGATGAAGGTGTTCAAAAATAAAAAGGGATTTAAAATACCAGATATAATGCCTTTTTGAGAATTAATAGAAAGGCCCTTTACACAAGGACAAGATTATATTAAAATAAAACTATGGAGGGACAGCATTGGTAAAAATCAGATTAACACGCATGGGTTCGCACAAAAGGCCTTTTTATAGAGTAATAGTGGCGGATTCAAGGGAAAGAAGAGACGGTCGGTTCCTTGAGATAATTGGAAGCTACAACCCGTTGACAGAGCCATCGGAGATCAAAATAGACATCGAAATGGCTAAGAAATGGCTTGGATGCGGCGCTAAACCAACAGATACTGCTAAAAAACTTTTAGAGAAGGCCGGCTTACAGCTCCAGACGGCCTGAGTCAACCAGGGAGGTGTTTCATGATGAAAAACTTGGTGGAGGCTATGGCAAGGGCACTGGTCGATAAACCCGAAGATGTCAGCGTGAAGGAAGTAGATGGCGAAAAGACAACGATTTTTGAGTTGAGGGTAGCCGCAAGCGACCTCGGAAAAGTTATTGGTAAGCAAGGGAAGACCGCACGGGCGATGAGAACTATACTATCAGCCTCAGGGACGAAAATAGGGAAACGCGCCAGCTTAGAGATACTTGAATAGTATAGGCTGGTAAATCTTCTTAAAGGGGCAGCGTTTTAACGGCGTGTGTCCCTTTATCAGTTTGATTGAAAATGATAAGAAAATGTTAATAGGAAAGATTATAAAGCCGTGGGGCGTCAAAGGAGAGCTAAAGGCTGTACTCTCAGGCTGTACTGAGGATATGTTTGCGTCCATAGACAGTGTTATACTGTCTGGCGGCGGTGGTGCGCTTAACATAACATCGAAGAAATTCCGGCCAGGCTGCGTAATCCTGAAATTCAACGGCATAGACACACCCGAAGACGCTGTCCGATATAACGGCATGTCGATAGAGGCCGAAGGGGTTGAGTTGCCGCCGCTTGAAGAAGGCCAATACTATATAGACGAGATAATCGGACTGAATGTTATTGCCGCATCTGGAGAAACGCTTGGAAAGGTATCTGATGTCTTATCATTTCCCGCAAACGATGTCTATGTCATGGACTACAACGGTAAGGAATGCCTGATACCGGCTATAGCCGATGTTATAAAGGAAATAAACATAGCCGATGGTTATATAAAAATCGAGGTCATGGAGGGTCTCCTAGTTTGAAAAGCGTGAGATTCGACGTACTGACGATTTTCCCCCGGATGATTGATTTCTATATCTCAGAAAGCATTATTAAAAGGGCAATCGAGCGCGGTATCATAGAGGTAGGGGTTACGAATATACGGGATTTTGCGGTTGATAAACATTTAACGGTGGACGATTATCCATTTGGGGGCGGCCCTGGGATGGTGATGAGGATAGAGCCGCTCTATCGTGCTTTAACCCATGTAAAAGGCCGTCAGAAAAAGCACACAATACTGCTTTCCCCAGAGGGCAGTGTGTTGACCCAGGCAAAGGCAGTGGAGTTATCACAAATAAAAGACGGCATCGTCCTTATCTCAGGCAGATACGAGGGTGTGGATGAGAGGATAAGTCATTCAATAGACGAGGAAATCTCAATCGGGGATTTCATATTGACTGGCGGAGAGCTGCCTGCTTTGGTTATAATAGACGCGGTTGCGAGGCTGCTGCCAGGAGTGCTGGGTGATGAGCGGTCAAATGTTGAGGAATCTTTTACGGGTGGGCTGCTGGACTACCCCCACTTCACGCGCCCGGCTGAGTTTATGGGGATGAGGGTGCCGGAGGTGCTGATGTCCGGTAATCACAAGGAGATATTGAAGTGGCAAAGACAGCAGTCCCTGAAGCGGACAATGCTGAAAAAACCTGAACTAATAGATGAGACTAAACTGACAGAAGATGACAAAGAAATCATAGAACAACTCAAGGAGGAAGTATGAATTTAGTAACTGCACTCGAGGAAAATTTCAGAAGGGAAATCCCAGCCTTTAACATTGGCGACACACTAAAGATACATGTGCGTGTCGTAGAGGGCGACAAAGAAAGGATACAGCCCTACGAGGGTATCGTAATAGCGCGCAAGGGAGCCGGTGTGCGCGAAATGGTTACCGTGAGAAAGATGTCTTTCGGCGTCGGTGTAGAGAGGATTTTCCCGATTCACTCACCAATAATTAAGCAAATAGATGTTGTAAGAAGAGGCGATGTCAGAAAGGCCAAGCTCTACTATATAAGACATAAAAAGGGCAAAGACGCAAAGATAAAAGAAAAGGCGCGCGAAATAAAAAAAGCCGCCGTATGATAACTGTATAATAACTGTATGACAACAACGCTCTATGCCTTCGATAACGACTATCGCAAGGCAGGCTATAAGACAATCGTCGGCATAGACGAGGCAGGCAGAGGGCCTCTGGCAGGGCCGGTTGTTGCCGCTGCCGTGGCACTCAACCCGGCCTTTGAAATAGACGGCATAGACGACTCGAAAAGGCTCACCGCCGCCAAAAGAAAACACCTGTTTTACGAAATATTATACAATGCCCTCTCCATAGGCATAGGCATAGTAGATGCTCACGAGATAGACCGGATTAATATATTAAACGCCACGAAGCTTGCCATGTCAGAGGCTGTTTCAGACCTCAGCCCAGACATACTGAGCCCAGACATACTGCTAATAGACGCGCTCAAACTCCCAGCCGTCACCTGTGAGCAAGTCTCAATCATCAAGGGCGACACTAAGAGCGCCTCCATTGCCGCAGCCTCGATAATCGCTAAAGTACTGCGCGACTCTATAATGTTCATATTTCATGAAAAATATCCCCTGTATAACTTCATCTCACACAAGGGATACGGCACCCGCGAACACGTAGAAAATATAAACACCCACGGACCGTGCGAGATACACAGAAAGACCTTCGCACCGGTTTCTGTCCTAAAGCTCCAGTTTCAGTGATAAAAAAGTTAGGGAGTTTTACAGCTCCGATTATATATTTACTGGCTGCTCTATCGGTGGGATTTTATTATTTTACCGTACTAAGATATGGCAGCAATATTCCAATCTCCGACGATTTCGACGCCGTCCTTGATTTCTTATATAATTTTAATGCGGTCTCGTCTTTCTATGACAAAATTGCCCTGCTCTTATTACAGCATAACGAACACAGGATTGTCCTCACAAGGCTTGTCGTCCTTGGTGAATACTATCTGTTGAACACAATCAACTTCAAGACCCTGATACTGATTGGTAATGTCGGCCTGGTTGGGATTTTAATAACTGCCTTTCTATCGTATAATAAGCGCAGCCTGCTCTGGTTCACTCCGGTAGTGTTTATACTGTTTGAGCCTCAGTTTTTTGGCGCGATTTTTTTTGCTATGGGCGCAATTCAAAACTTCTATGTGCTGTTGTTTGCCTTTATATCGCTCTATTTTTTATCCTCCAATAAATTTATAATAGCAGCAGTATTTGCCACCATGTCAACATTTACAGGCGGCAACGGCATATTGTGTTTTATTACGGGAGTATTGGTGCTGCTCATACAAAAGAGATATAAATTGTTGGCTGTCTGGCTTATAATTATGTCCATAAACATCTTTGTGTATCTTTATGGATATACTCAACCGACAGCCCTAACCGGCTTACCAGCCGCTCATCCCAGTGCAACAGCCATATATTTTATCATGCTCTTAGGCAATATCTTTTACATTCCTTCCAAAATGGATACTTTAGAGGTCTTTTCACCTGTACTATACCTGCCATTAGCAATGGGCGTATTGCTGCTTGCCTTTTTCATTTATCTGACGATAAGAAAATATTACCTTAAAAATACCGCTCTGTATTCGTTCTTTGTTTTTATATTGCTGTCTGAAGTACTCACCGCCGCAGGCAGAAGCAGCCTTGGCCTAAACAATGCCTTGTCAACAAGATACATTATCATGTCTGTGCTGCTTGTGGCTTTTTCATATATTGCCTTAATCGAGATAGTCGATGAAAAATCGATACAAAAGTATTTTTATATGGGGTTAGCAGCAGCAATCTCATTTAATTGTCTGGCGTTTTACATAAATCACAACAAAATAGTATACCTGCACACCTCTGTTAAACAAGGAATCCTTTATTTCCAGAAACATCAAAACCATAACCTCGGCTTAGTTTATCCCAACCAGAAAAAGGCACGCGATATTCTACTGCGTTCGATAGACAGGGGATACTACCGAATACCGGACTTCAGATAATCTTCGGGTACTCATCGGGTGAGTCAAGCTCTAATGTTATTGTGCTGCCTGCCCTTACACCGGCCATCACCTTAAGCACAGCGCCTCCTTGTTTTACGAAAAGCTCAAGATAGCCGTCGCTGTTAATGAGGGCGTGGAGCTGCCCGTCCTGTCCCTGGGCATAGTTTTCTTTAAGCGATACAAGGCGACCGTCTAATTTGAAGCCGCAGCCGGTGATAAACGCCGCAGTGATATTTGTTATAACATTTCCAAATCTATCTATATAGAGGACTTCCCCGGTTATCGTATTACCGCCAATGTTTGAGGGCGGGGTTATCTTGAAAAAATTATAATCGATGACAGGAGGGCCAAGCTCCTCAGGACGCATCCCCTTTGAAATCAATGCCGACGTGGGGGCAAAGACATCCCGCCCATGAAACGTTGTTCCGGTTGGATTTATAAAGGCACGTTTGTCTGTGATGTGATAGACCTTATACTTGTTCTCAGCATATATTATACTAAAAATACCGTTGTCCGGCCCGACAAAGCAATACTTACCAGTATCGACAATTATACCACGCCGACTTGACCCCACGCCGGGGTCAACAACGGCTATATGAATCGTCCCCGCAGGAAAATACTTGTAGCTCATCCCAAGGGCAACCGCCGCGTGTCTGATGTTAAACGGCTCTATCGAATGCGTCATATCAACTATGTTAATCTCAGGATTAATCGACAACATTACACCCTTCATCTGGGCTATAAAGGTATCTGCAAGGCCAAAGTCCGTCAGCAAAGTGACAGTTAACATATAATCCCTCCCGTCAGTGTATTTATGTCGTCTATCTGATGTCTTGCCATATAGTCTTTAATGCCCTTAAGGATTTCAATTGAAGCGGCAGGGTTTACAAAATTCGCCGTACCAACGGCAACGGCAGACGCACCGGCAATGATAAACTCAATCGCATCGCCTCCTGTCATTATCCCGCCCATGCCGATTATGGGAACCTTCACGGCCTTAAATGTCTGAAAGACCATTTGCAAAGCAATCGGCCTTATGGCAGGCCCAGAAAGTCCGCCAACGATATTTGACAACCGCGGGCGGCGTGTCTCTATGTCTATGGCCATGCCGGTTATTGTGTTTATTACTGACAGGGCATCTGCACCGCCGTCAACTGCGGCCTTTGCCATGTCTGCTATGGAGGTTACGTTTGGCGAGAGTTTCACTATCAATGGCAGCTCAGTTGCCTTCCTTGCGGCTGCCACGACTTTCTCAGTCAGTGCCGGGTCAGTACCAAAGGCAATCCATCCGGCCTGTTTATTCGGGCAGGAGATGTTCATCTCAAGGGCGTGTATGCCCTCAGCAGCACTAAGCCGTGCGGCGGCCTCTGCGTATTCCTCGATAGTGTCACCAAAAAAATTTGCTATTATCTTTGTATCGTATTTTCGGAGTTCAGGGAGCTTTTCCTTTATGAAGGCATCGATGCCTATGTTTTGCAGCCCAATAGCGTTGAGCATCCCGCACGGGGTCTCCCAGATGCGCCCCGGCAGATTGCCCTTTGCCGGGTGCTGAGACAGCCCCTTTACTGTTATCGCACCAATCTGATTAAGGTCGAGAAATTCCTCGTATTCCACCCCATAGCCAAACGTGCCCGACGCCGTTATGACGGGGTTTTTCAGCTTGAGGCCGCCAATGTTGACTGAGAGATTCACTACCGCCCTACCCGCCCCATATAATATCTTTAAGATTAAACACTGGCCCGTCCTTGCACACCATCTGTAGGCCGCTTGTGGTCTCAACAGCACATCCAAGGCATGTCCCTACGCCGCAGGCCATCGGCGTCTCAAGCGCAACGTAAACATCTGCGTCGAGGTTCATTTTGAACATTGCCTTGTACATACCATGCGGTCCGCAGGCGTATATCTTTATCTTGCCGCTGTAGGATTGTCTTAGTTGGGAAATGTGTCTTTCTAATAGCGCCAGAACGCTGCCCTTGTCCCCAATTGAGCCGTCATCGCTTGCTACCTGAATATTACTGTTAGTACATTCTATCATCTGCCCCCTTGATCTGACCCCATAAAAAAGCGGCACACCATGATACATCTTATTAAGACCTAAAACAGAAGCAATGCCGATACCTCCGGCTGCGATAAGCAGCCTTTCATCATCTGCAACAGGTGGAAACCCCCGTCCAAGCGGGCCGATGATATTTAAGCGTGTACCAACTGGCAAGCGCTTAAGAATGTTCGTCCCCTTCCCTACTGCGTCTATTAGAAACATCAGTAAACCGTTTGGATAAGTATCGTCCGGGTGTATAAAACTGGCAAGGCTAAATGGCCTCAAGAGCAGCGGGTCAGTATATTCACCAAATTCACCAGATTTAAGCATAAAAAACTGCCCCGCAAGTGTCTCACATATGGCAACATTGGGGGTAACCTGAAGAGCAAAATACCTGTTGTCCAACTGTTCATTTGTAACAATGTCAGCGGTAAAAAGTCTATTCAAATATTATATCCAATACTTCGTAAGAAAATGTTCTGGCCGGGGCCTTGATTATGGCCTCATCGCCGACAACCTTCCCAAGGAGGGCCTTGCCCACAGGTGAGGTAACAGAGATTTTACCGGTCTTTACGTCGGCCTCGTCCGGACCTACGAGAAAGAATATCTTCTCTTCGTCGGTATCGAGGTCAAAAAGCTTGACCTTTGCACCAAAGGATATCTTGTCACCCTTTATTTTAGACGGGTCTATGACCTGGGCCATTGCGACTTTTGACTGGAGTTCTTTAATCCTGCCCTCAAGGAACGATTGTTTTTCTCTGGCTGCCGCATATTCGGCGTTTTCCGATAAGTCGCCGTGTGCCCGTGCTGTGGCAATATCTTTGATATTTTGTGGGCGTTCCTCTTTTAGGAGCCTGTCAAGTTCCTCGGTAATCTTTTTAAAACCATCCGGCGTCATCGGAACCCTTTCCATAAGTGGCCTCCTGCATATTAATTTTTCCCATGAAGTCTGCGTATACAGTACTATATAACATAAGGCCGGTTTCAATCAAGCCGCCAGTTGCAAACGGGTCTGCGTCAAAAAAATGGGATAAGGTGTTGAGCTTTTTATTTGGCCATGTTATTGTAGATATATATCTACAATAACATGGAGGTTC
>LNQR01000019.1 GCA_001541255.1 Candidatus Magnetominusculus xianensis | reverse complement strand
GCAGACTCATGCCCCCCTCAAAGAATGGGGGGGGGGGCTGACTGGTTTTATTATGACACAGTCTGGAAAGCGGGAATCCAAAGGAGGCTTTACGATGAGAGACGATTTTGAGTTGGTACGTGGCAGCGGCAATGTGTTTAGCGACTTTGGGCATGTCAACGCCAGCGTTGAACAGGCACGCGCTATCCTTGCCGCAAAAATCATACGCACGCTTGACGAACGTGGTCTATCCACACGCGAAGCTGAAAGGCTCACCGGTGTTTCTCATTCGGAGTTTTCACGCATCAGGAATGCGCGACTCGGGCGTTTTACGCGTGACCGCATGATTACAATTCTTGGAAAACTCGATGAAGATGTTGAGGTAGATGTTACCTTCAAACGGCGTCAAACTGCGCAGCAGGAATTGAACTCCTAAGCGATGAAGGAAGTTAGGGTAATATCGTAGAATTCAATCTGACACAGAGGAACGATTCATTCGTATGATAACCGATTAAATATAGCATCCTGTAGATGATATACATCTTCGTCATCAAGATTTAGCTCAACCAATATATTTGTCCATCTTTTATCATTGTGGAGCTGCAAGCCTACCGTTAAGTACTGCTCAGATATATTATTCCATGGAGGCTCTATCTCGTACTTACCTGCGTTATGCCTCATCACACCAGCATAAACTATCGTTTCTGAAAGTATTAGGAGACTTGCTAATTTTCTGTCGATAGGATTACTGTAATTGTCTAAGTCATTCCTATGGTGGTATCTAATTGCATTGCATACAGGTTCGGGAAGATTCCATGACTTCGCTAATACATAGCTAGCCACACAATGATTTGTTTTAAATGTATCGTTTTCAATATCTACAACAGAGTGGCTTGTGCGTAATGCCAGTTTCAAAACTTTATTATATGTCTCGAACCTTTTCGTAAGCAGTGGCACGGCGCAGTCATGAAACATGCCGCATATATATGCATACCCTTCGAGTGGCAGTTTCAATTTTCTGGCTAAAAGCATACACGCAATTGCGACTGTCTCGGTATGAGTCCAAAATTGTTCAAAAAAATCAGCACTAATCCCAATTTCAGACAGCTTCTTTTTTAGGGCTACAGACAAAATGATATTATAAAAATTATTAATGCCAAGCATGTTTAATGCCTGCTCTATGGATTCGATACCACCACCTAAGAACAAGGGCGAGTTTGCTACCTTAATTACCATTGCAGACATGCTGATATCTTTTTTCACAAGTTTTGCTATTTTTTTAAAGTCGGCATACTCATTAGCCATTTCAGTCTGTATTTCAGACAATATTGATGGCTGTACCGGCAGCCCTATATCCCGCAATAAATTTATAGCTTTCTGTTCGAAGGTATTATCCATATTGTATTATAACATAGATGCTCGTGTGTTTATCATAATATTCATAGCAGGAGATGGTGATTGTGATTTTCTCGATTGCCCTGAATAAAAATTGCAATCCACGCGCGTGATTTCGTATTATAGAAACGTTATGATAGCAATTGTAGATTATGGAATGGGAAACCTCAAGAGTGTAGAGAAGGGGTTTATTAAGAGCGGCGTCGCTGTTAAGGTGACTCAGCAGCCTGCGGATATACTCTGCGCACAGGGCGTGGTGCTGCCCGGCGTTGGGGCCTTTAAGGACTGTATGGGCAATCTTGACAGGCTTGGGCTCATCGGGCCGATTCTTAGGGCTATCGAATCGGGAAAACCGTTCCTTGGCATCTGTCTGGGGCTTCAGGCGCTTTTTACCGAGTCTGAGGAGTTTGGGCACTGTGCAGGACTTAACGTATTTAAAGGAAAGGTGGTCAGATTCCCCGCCTCAGAGTTAAAAGTCCCGCATATGGGATGGAACATCGTGAGATTTAAAAATAAACCGCCGATTTTCGATGGTATTGACGACAACCGGTATTTTTATTTCGTCCATTCGTATTATGTAGTGCCTGAAGACTCATCCATAACCGCCGGCGCCACTGACTATGGGGTTGAATTTACCTCCATGATATGGAAAGACAACGTCATTGCCACACAGTTTCACCCGGAGAAAAGCCAGGCCGCTGGCCTTCAAATCTTAAAGAACTTTGGCGCCTTTGCAGCGAAACACTGACGGAAGATATCATGCATAATTTAGAAGGGGAGGACATAGATGGAAAAAAATGTTCTGGTAGTCGATGACGATGAGGTTATAATCAGGAGCTGTGAGGCCGTACTCTCCGGTGAAGGATTCAAAGTCACTGGCGCAACTAGCTCAAAAGACGCAATGAACCTCATCGATGACCGCGTCTTTGACCTTGTTATCACTGACCTGATAATGCCGACTATCGACGGCTTCGAGCTTATTAAATGGATAAACGAGCATCACCAGTACACCAGAGTAATAGCTATGACAGGATATTCCTCTAAGGCAGTGTTAAGAGACGCTATCGCCCTGGACATAATGGACTTCCTGCCAAAACCCTTCTTCCCGCATACGCTTACAGAGGCAGTGACAAAGGCGCTCAACACCCCTCCTAAAGTCCCTGTCCCCACAAAGGCAGTGGAAACCTATGACAAGGCGAAGTTCCAATCTATATTGCAAAAATACAGGCAAAGACCCGGCTCACTAATCATAGTGCTGCAGGAGGTTCAGGAACTCATCGGTTATCTGCCAGCCTCAGTACAGAAGATTATCGCCAAGGCTATGAAAATCCCTGTGAGTGAAGTACACGCCGTGGTTTCATTTTATTCATACTTCACGATGAAACCCATGGGCAAGTATAATGTACGCGTGTGTCTGGGGACGGCATGTTACGTAAAAAGGGCGGACGAGATTCTGGAGAAACTCAAAGAAACCATGGGCGTTAACGAGGGTGAAATAACCCATGACAGCCTCTTCTCGCTTGAGACAGTACGATGTATCGGCGCTTGTGGGCTGGCCCCTGTGGTGCTGGTCGGCACAGACACGTTCGGCAGTGTTGACCCCGCAAAGGCAAAAGAAATACTTAGCGAATATCGTTGAGCGAGGAAATGACTATGGAAAGATTGACAATAGATGCGCTGCATGCAATTAAAGAAAACTACAGGAGCCGCCTCAACGAGGGACGCGTTATGCTGTGTGGAGGGACGGGCTGCATTGCTGGTGGCAGCCTGAAAATAAAGGATTCGCTTGAGGCGTCACTAAAAGAAAAGAATCTGACAGATAAGTATAAGATCATTCTGACCGGATGTAACGGCTTCTGCGCCAACGGCCCGCTGCTGGTTGTCCAGCCGGAGGGTATATTTTATGAAAAACTCAAGCCTGCTGACGCCCCGCAGTTAGTCGAGGAACATTTTATTGGCGGCAGGCTGCTTGAGAAGAATTTATATAAAGACATAAAGACCCGTGCTGCCGTTGCCGAACTAAAAGACATCCCATTTTTTAATCTCCAGATGCTTGGCGCACTGAAAAACAGGGGTATTATAGACCCGGAAAATATTGAAGAATATATAGCCGTAGACGGTTATTTTGGGGCTGCAAAGGCACTGCTTGAGATGACCCCGGCTGAAATCATAAAAGAGGTAAGAGGCTCTGTCCTGCGCGGAAGAGGCGGGGCGGGCTTTATAACCGGTCTGAAGTGGGAACTCTGCTCACAGGTCAAGGCAGAGGACAAGTATATACTCTGTAACGGCGACGAGGGCGACCCCGGCGCCTTTATGGACAGGAGCATTATGGAGGCCGACCCGCATGTCGTTCTTGAGGGTATGATAATAGCGGCCAAGGCCATCGGCGCCCATCAGGGATATATATACGTGCGGGCAGAGTACCCGCTGGCCGTCAGACGCCTGCGTAAGGCCATTGACCAGGCCGTCGAATATGGTCTCCTGGGGCAGAACATACTTGGCAGCGGATTTAATCTTGATCTCGATATATATCCCGGCGCTGGTGCATTCGTCTGCGGCGAGGAGACTGCCCTTATGCGCTCCATAGAAGGCAGGCGAGGCTCTCCTATCCCCAGACCTCCCTTTCCAGCTCAGAAAGGTTTATGGGAAAAACCTACTGTCCTCAACAATGTAGAGACATTTGCCAATGTCCCGTCGATTATCATCAACGGCGCTGACTGGTTTAAATCGAGGGGCACTGAGAAATCCACCGGCACAAAGGTATTTGCCTTAACCGGCGCAGCGCGCAACACGGGACTGATAGAGATACCATTCGGGATTTCACTTAGAACTATAATAGAAGACATCGGCGGAGGGATGAACCGCGGACGTACCTTTAAGGCCCTCCAACTGGGCGGCCCTTCAGGGGGCTGTATCCCGGCGGACTACCTTGACCTGCCTGTCACATATGAAGATATTATGAAGACCGGTGCAATTGTTGGCAGCGGCGGCATGGTCGTCATGGACGACAATAACTGTATGGTCAACCTTGCGAGGTTCTTTCTTGAATTCAGTGCTCACGAATCATGCGGCAAATGCACGCCTTGCAGGGTAGGCACTAAGGTAATGCTCAACCGGCTGCTTGATATAACCGAAGGCAGGGGCAAAGAAGGCGACATAGAACTACTTGAAGACCTTGCCGATGACATTAAGACCGCATCTCTGTGCGGCCTCGGTCAGACCGCCCCAAACCCTGTCCTTACTACAATCAAGTATTTTAGGGCCGAATACGAGGCCCATATCAAAAATAAATGGTGCTTTGCTGGTGTATGTAAAACCCTCTCGACCTTTTATGTAGATGAAAAGGCGTGTACGGGCTGCACTGCCTGTGCGCGTGCCTGTCAGGTAGAGGCAGTAGTGGGTGAAAAGAAAAAGCCCCACTCAATCAACCAGGATAAGTGTGTACAGTGCAGGTCTTGTTATATCGCCTGCAAGTTTGGGGCTGTTAAGATAGGCCCTGCCGAGATGTTTAGTCCAAAGGAGTTTGCCCGATGATAGAACTTACAATTGACGATATAAAAGTTAAGGTAGAAAAAGGCCAGACGATTCTCCAGGCAGCCCTTGCTAATAATATCTACATCCCGCACATGTGCTGGGACCCCAGACTCAAACCCTATGGCGGCTGCAGGATGTGTCTTGTAGAGATAGAGGGGCAGCCGCGCCCGCTTGCCTCATGTTCATATCCTGCCGACAACGGTATGATAGTCAGGACAAATACCCCGCGAGTTGCCAAACTCAGAAAGACAATGGTCGAGCTGCTTCTCATACATCATCCACTGGACTGTCCCACATGTGACAAGGCAGGGCAGTGCAGTCTTCAGGACCTTTCACATCAGCATGGGCCGTCTCAGAACAGGATTCAGGAGGAAAAACACTCAGTTGCAAGACGCACGCGCAATCCCTTTATTGAAAGAAATCAAAGCCGCTGCATACTCTGCGGCAAATGCGTTGCCGTGTGCTGGGAACATCAGGGCGTAGGGGCTATTAATTTTATAGGCAGGGGGTTTGACACAAAGGTATCTCCCGCCTTCGAGGAAGTGCTTGACTGTGAGTTTTGTGGTCAGTGTGTAGATATATGCCCTGTTGGGGCGCTGGGAAATAAACCGTTTAAACACAGTTGCAGTACATGGTTTCTTGAAAGCAGCGACAACATCTGTCCCTATTGCAGCGTTGGGTGCACAGTCACGCTGGATACGCGAGAGGGTAAGATTGTCAGCACTCGCGGCATTGCCACAAAGGGCGTAAACAAGGGAGACCTGTGCGTTAAGGGCAGGTACGGCATGGATTTCATATATGCCGAAAACAGACTGAAAAAACCCCTTGTCAGAAAAAATGGAGGCCTTGTAGAGACCACATGGGAAGATGCTATGCATGTACTGGCCGTGCGTCTAAATGATGTGATAAGAGATAAAGGGCCTGGGAGAGTTGGGGTCATCGGCTCACCTAAATTCTCAAACGAGAGCAACTACATGCTACAGGAGTTCGCGCGCAAGGTAATCGGCACAAACAACATAGATTCCTCAGCCTGTTTCGGCTTTAGTAAGGTTCAAAAGGCGGTATCACAGGTCTTTGGGCTGTCAAGCCTGCCTATTTCGCTGGACTCCCCAATAGGCAAGGGGGCAGTGCTTGTCATAGAGTCCGACATCACCTCGACTCACCCTGTTTGGGGTTTAAAGTTCCTCGAGGCGAGAAAGAAAGGCTCTAAAATCATAGTCTTAGGGCCGCGTGAGACCAAGCTCTCACGACACAGCGACGTGTGGCTAAGGGTACGCCCGGGCACATCACATGCCCTGTTAAACGGTATCATGCACCTGGCCATAGAGGGTGCTTATCACTTAAAAAATCATATGTCTACGGCAGCCACAAACTTCTCAGAGCTCGAGGAACTCGTAAAGGGCTATCCCCCTGGTAGAGCGGCTGAGATTGCCGGAGTTGACACTGATGAGTTTATAGAAATGGCAAAGGTATATCTTACTGCTGAGAGCAGAATGGCAGCCTTGTCTCTTGGGTCTGTAGAAAACAATAAGGGTCTGAACACGGCAATATCTGCGGCTAATCTTGTGATGCTTACAGGTGACGGCCCATCAGCGCTTCAGATGCCTGCCGACTACGCCAATACCTTTGGCATGTGGCAGATGGGAATATCGCCGGAGAATCTGCCGGGATATAAAAAAATAGAAGGCAGCCCCGGTAAAAATCTCTTTCAAATGCTCTACGGGAAAAAACCCCTCGACGCCCTCCTCATCATGGGAGACGACCCGTTGAGTACCTATCCCGACCTGAAGAAAGTAGAGGAGGCGCTTCGCAACTTACAGCTTCTCATCGTACAGGATATAAGACTGACAGACACGGCGCGCCTCGCCCATATAGTCTTACCCGAGGCAAGCTGGGCTGAAAAAGAGGGAACCTTCACAAACGCAGCCGGGCTGCATCAGACGACAGAGAAAATTTCAACCCCTACGGGCGATTCAATAGCAGGGTGGCAGATTTTCAGGAATCTGACAAGATATATGAACTCAACCCCGCCATTTGAGTCCCTTACTGCCCTGAGAGACCATCTGTCAGATATGCCAATTGACAAGGGCAAGGAAAAATGGCAATACGTACCGGTACACTATGAAGAGGTTGAGCCTGTTGACAAGCAATATCCATTTATTATGGTAACGGGAAATCTGATGCAGCACTCCGGCGCCCTCTCAGTAATGTCTAAGAATCTTTCGGAAGCATTTCCCGGTGCATTCATACAGATAAACGACACTGACGCGGCAAGACTTGGTATAACGGACGGCAGCACGGTGCGTGTGGAATCACGCCGCGGCGCAGCGACTGTAACAGTAGAGGTAACAGACGAGGTAACGCAGGGGATGATCTTTGCGCCCATAAATTTTGCAACCGCCAGATTAAACGAACTAACATATGCCTACGAAGGCGGCGGCGCCCCGCTGACAGCCGTGAGCATACAACAGGTACAGTCAGCTTAGGTTGAGCCGTTGGCAGTAAAGCGGGGGGACACATATTGGCTGCGCCAAATTGCTATGTGAATATCTCGCTGATATTGATTTCAAGGCCTTCTATGGCCTTAGATGTAACCGTGCCTTCAAACGCTGCGAATGAGTGAAGTCTATACTTATCGCCATCGATGGTTAATATCTCGATAGTTTGCAGCTCCGGCATCACTATCCAGTACTCCGGCACCCTGTATTTTTCGTAAATAGCCCGTTTAACTTCGGTATCATTGTTGTAGCTGCCCTGTGATACTATCTCACAAACCATATCTGGTACGCCTCTTATCCAATCCTGAAGAATGCCCTGATTATCATTCTTAACAAACAGTATGTCAGGTTGCAGCCTGTTAATTCCTTCCTCAAATATCACATCGATGGGTGAGAGATATAATTTCCCTGATTTATATTTTTCTAAGTGAAACAGTATTTTCTTTGCTATAGCTATAACAATATCCTGATGACGTCTAAATGGACTAGGCCCCATGACTTCCACCCCGTTAATAATTTCTGTTAAGTCTAAGTCTAATGTTTCCATGTTTATATTATATCGATGAACTTACGATTTTGTCTATGATTGAGCTCAGGGCAAACGCATTAAGCATTTCTATGTTTAACCGTTGAGTGTAATGCTCAAGAGCCAGCAGATTCAAATGTTTATAAATACACAGGCAGGAATGACCAGAGCGTGTCAGAGAAAAGACCTCTGTAAAATAAAACAATTGTAATAAGTGACTACATACAGTAAAAATAATTGTTGACAAATAATAGAAAATGTGTTATCATTAAAAATGAACTGCTATATTCATAGCAGAATTTCTGTCGTAAAACCCAACTTTTTTTAAGGAGGATATTTTAATGAAAGGTGATTGTTATCTGAAAGACCCAGAGACGGGGAAGTTCATGGGAAGCAAGCCGGGGTGTTCGCATGGCGGTGCTGAGGTGTCAGATGAGTTATCGCAGCGGATGGAAAGGGAAAAAGGCGTTATAAGACAGAGAGTTGACGCTGCAGCAGCCTTAGGGAATTTGAAGCCGAAAGACAGTGAGTTAAAGAACAAGGCAGAGCGGTTAGCCCGTGAAGTCAATAAGGGTGACCTGAGTTTTCAGGAGGGTCTTTATCAACTGTCCAAAGGCAACGCACCGTTTAATCGTTACGCAAAGGCGGTCGAACTTTTAGACAGAGACCACAAGTATTGGAGAGACATCGTCAAAAAAGGCGGCTCAGATGAAGTGGATACGCTGCTGACCAGTTTTGTCGGCGTCCCCGTAACAGGCGTTGCCGACTATGCACTGAATGCTTCTAACGCTAAATCGGGGTTGCAGCAGATCAGTGATCAGAGAGCAGCACCTAATTTAGACAAGGAGACGGTTGCTAAAGAGGAACAGAAGAGGGCGGATAATATATACAACCGTGCCGCAAATGATAAAGAGCGCAATAAGTTTAGTTATATGAAGGATCCGAAAAATCACACTCAATGCAGCGGCAATGAGTGTACGACACGTGCCTCGATGTATGGTGATCAATTTCACAAGATAAGGAAAGGCTCACGAAAAGGGCAGCCAAGGGAAACAGCAAGTGGTGAATACTTCAACAAGTATAAATATACCGCGGCAATGCAGCCACGTCATGTTGGTGCTATTCCTTATAATCAGTCTGCTGGGAAGTATGTATATGCCGAGGTAACTAACACAGGGACTAAACCTCCATTGACTGTTATAGTCAAGGTCAATGATAGAGGACCATATACACCTGTCAGTGTTATAGATAACGGTAAAAAACATGATGTAAATATGGAGGACCCGACAAAAGCCATCGATCTCTCACCAGCAACCTATGTCAAAATAGCAGGTGACAAAATGAACAAAGGTGTCTTTGATGTTAAGGTAAAGTTTTTAGATGCCGAAGAGGGATTGCGCCGGTATAATGAACAAAACGCACAGGAGGCAAACCGCCGACCAGCAATTGATAAAAAAGTGCATGAGGCACAGTGTGCACATGATAGAATTTACAGCGGTGAAGCAGAAAACAACTGCCCAAATCGTAAGAAGTAGTAGGCTACATGATCTAGGAGAGGAGTATATCTATGCTCCTCTCATTTTTTTTTGATAAAAAAGGTTTGACAATTACATATACTTATGTTTAACATAAAACAGATGGTATCTTTAAATTGATTCTGGAGTTAAGTGTATGTCTTCATGTTTGAGATTAGTTCTTTTGTTGGTTGTCTCATCGGCGCTGTTGTCACCTGTGGCTGGATTTGCGGAAAAATGTTACTATAAGCTTTATAGTGTTTCATTTAAAAAATCATACCTTAAAAAGAAATATAAGGTTAGGGCGTTTTTTTTAGACGATGCTCGCGATGTTGTACGCATACCCAAAATACCGCGTGGTTGGAGTTATGTCTTTTATGAACAATTGTCACACGGTTTAATTGCAACTGCTTCTTCAGACAGGAATGCTGTTGGGATAGACTATTTTAAGGATTTTCTCATCATTGTTTTTGCACCAGAGACTCCAAATGAAAAACTGCGACTTAATATGAAATTGGTTTACAATAAGTCCAATGGAACATCTGAAATCAATATTCTTGAAACTAAAGATTTTGATTTTAAGGATATTCACAAATGCCAGTAGACAATTTAAACAATATCATGAGTGAGCTTGAATCAGCAAAAGTGATCATAAATTGCAGACAAGTTGTTATTAAACCACTTAATATTAGAAATAGATTGGCTGTTTTTCTGACACTGTCGGCACTGCTCTTGTTTTCCGTTGCCGATCTATCTGCTGAATGTGAATATACATATTATTATGCCTCGCTTGATTATGCAAGTAATTATCCAACACGAAGACTAAGGGCCTTCGATATGCGTGTTTCAGGTGCTGATATATATGATCTTCCCAAATTACTCTCTTCTTGGGTTTACATTATAGATAATAAAGATGAATATGCTACTAGGGTGACCGCCGTGGCCAAGTCAGATAAAGATGCTATCAGATTTAAAGATATTGCGAATTTTATTATCCTTAAACAATATAAAGACCTTTCCGAAGATGATATTTATATAAGATTTAACTTTGTATATATGACGGAAAAGGGTGTTAGTGGCGCGAAATCTGCTGCGTTAATACGTTATGAAGCTAGTGATTTAACAATAGAAAAGATAAACAAATGCTTACCAAAAAAACCGCGAAGACGTTAATCATACTGACAATAGTATTGTTCATCATCTCACATGCCGATGGGGGTGATAACATATTTATGGGCGATGACATATTCTGCGTGTCACTGAAGAAATTTCACAAAAAAAACAGATTATTTCGCCGAATACGCAGCTTCGATTTTCACGTAACCAATGCCATAATACACGGCTTACCAGATACTCCAGATGTTCATGGCTTCTTTATCAAAAATTATCTTAACTACAGCGGGAGTTACTACGGCAACTGTGATGGTGGTCGTAGTGGACCTGGAGGTTTCAAGATAGATTTCTTATATGATGATTTTGTGGTAATAAAGAAACGGCCAGGCGTTAAATTGGACAAAGTCAGAATCAAATTCAGTTTCTTTGTAGAACAGGACATACTCGACGATAAAGGCAATGATATAGACTATAGCGAGGTAACATACCATTTTACAAACAAAGATTTAAACATACACAGGTGCAGGGCAAACGCATTTTAAAATTAGGCAGAAATTGCCTCATTGAAACTTTTAAATGTGTTTGCCCTGGATGAGATATGTGACTGTGGTGTTCCACCCATAGCCATTGTAAGCATCTCAGGCAGCAGGGATTTTTTTGTATTTTAATTTTGCCGCTCTTATGGTATACTAATGCGTTGTAAGGAGACTGTCATGGACCTTAAAACGGACCTTAAAACCTATTTAGGAGAAAAAAAAGCGCTTGTCGAGGCATTCATCATTGGGTATTTTGAAGAGCCTATAGCGCCTGGAATCCTGCACGAATCCATGAAGTACTCCCTGCTTGCCGGCGGCAAGAGGATACGCCCGGTGCTTTGTCTGACCGCCTATGAGACGTGCGGGGGCAATGGGCAAGACATAATGCCTCAAGCGGCAGCTATCGAGCTTATACATACATATTCCCTGATTCACGACGACCTGCCCGCAATGGACGACGATGACCTCAGACGCGGCAAACCCACCAACCATGTCATCTACGGCGAGGCAATGGCCATACTGGCCGGTGACGGGCTTTTGACCGAGGCATTCAGGATGTTTTCTAATAATGACAAGGTTGCACCGGCGATGCTCCTTCAAGCCATCAACGAGTTATCTGCGGCTGCCGGTCTCTTTGGCATGGTTGCAGGTCAGGCGATGGATATAATCTCAGAGGGTAAGGCACATGATAAAAAAACCCTCGAGTTCATCCACCGCAACAAGACAGCCGCCCTTTTGAAGGCATCCGTGCGATTGGGAGGGATATTATATAACGCTGACAAGGCTAAAATGGACTCACTCACCGGCTACGGCGAGGCAATAGGGCTTGCGTTTCAAATAGTGGACGATATACTGGACGTAACGGGCACGACAGAGGAACTTGGAAAGCCCCAAGGCTCGGATGAAAATAAAAACAAAATGACCTATCCCGCTATGTACGGCGTGGAGCGGTCAAAGGCGATGGCAAAGGAACAAATTGACAGGGCACTTCAGTCGGTCGAACTTTTCGGCCCAAAGGCACTCTGGTTTAAGGAAATCGCCAATTATCTTCTTAAGAGGTCAAATTAAAACCCTATGAGATTGAAATCTATAAAATCCCCGCAGGACATAAAACAACTCGATATATTTGAACTGGAAGAGCTGGCACAGGAAATCAGAGACTGCATTATCAACCGCGTCTCGGTAAACGGTGGTCATCTGGCCTCAAGCCTCGGCGTCATAGAGCTGACATTAGCCATGCACTACGTGTTTAAGTCTCCGCATGATAAGATAGTATGGGATGTTGGTCACCAATGCTATCCCCACAAACTGCTCACGGGCAGATATGACACGTTTCACACGCTGCGGCAGTACGGCGGCATATCAGGCTTCCCGCGGCGCTCTGAAAGCCCGCATGATGCATTTGGAGCCGGTCACAGCTCTACAAGCATCTCAGCAGCCCTGGGAATTGCCGAGGGACGTGAACTCACAGCCAAGCACTTTAAGGTCATAGCAGTAATCGGAGACGGTGCAATGACCGGAGGACTGGCCTTTGAGGGCCTCAACAACGCAGGGCATCTTAAAAAAGACCTCATCGTTGTCCTGAACGACAACAAAATGTCTATCTCAAAAAATGTCGGCGCTCTCTCGTCATATTTAACGAAGATAATGGCCGGTAATCTCTATAATAAACTCAAGAAAGAGACTAAAAGCATCATCGAAACAATACCAAAAGTGGGCGGTCACTTCTCCAAACTCGCTCAAAAGACAGAGGACACGCTGAAGTATTTCCTGCTTCCCGGTATGTTGTTTGAGGAACTGGGTTTTTCCTACACCGGTCCGGTTGACGGCCATGACATTGCTAAACTCATTGACACGTTTGAGTGTATAAAGAACTCTACGGCTCCAATACTCATACACGTTGTGACGACAAAGGGAAAGGGATACGAGTTTTCTGAGAAAAATCCTGCGACATTCCACGGCGTTGGGCCGTTTGAGCTTGATACAGGTGAGCTGAGAACATGTCCGCAGAGGCCGTCTTTTAGTAGCGTGTTTGGACAGCACCTTGTCGAGGCAGCCGAGAAAGACCCCCGCATTGTGGCAATCACCGCCGCCATGAAAGAGGGCACAGGGCTGAGGGAATTTTCTGTACGTTTCCCTGAGAGGTTTTATGACGTAGGGATAGCCGAACCCCATGCCGTCACCTTTGCCGCCGGTATGGCAACACAGGGGCTTAGGCCGGTTGTGGCAGTATACTCAACGTTTTTGCAGCGGGCATACGATGAAATAATACACGATGTGTGTCTGCAGAACCTGCCCGTTGTGTTTGCTGTTGACAGGGCAGGAATCGTAGGCGAAGACGGCCCAACACACCACGGGGTTTATGACATATCGTTTTTAAGGCATATCCCGAATCTCACAATAATGTCTCCGAAGAACTCCATAGAAATGAAAGAGATGCTCAAACTTGCACTCACCCTTGAAGGCCCGTCCGTTGTCAGATACTCAAGGGACTGCATGGACAAGGAGATTGAAGCGTCCACTATACCCGTAAAACTGGGGAAGGCTGAGGTCATAACAGAAGGCGGTGATGTTGCAATACTTGCCGTAGGAAGCTGCGTGCTGCCGTCCATACAAGCGGCACATCGTCTGACAGAAGAGGGTATCTCTGCTATGGTAGTAAATGTGAGGTTTATTAAACCCCTTGATACGGCGCTCATTGCTGAGATTGCCGGGACTGTTCGTAAAATCGTCACCGTAGAGGAAAACGTACTGGCCGGAGGGTTTGGCAGTTCAGTTCTGGAGTATCTTAACTCTGCCAACGATGCCGCTGCCACAGATGTGGAGGTAAAAATAGTCGCCCTCCCTGACCGTTTCATCGAACACGGTAAGCAGCCGGTCCTAAGACACCTGTATGCCCTGGATGACGACGGTATATATCACGCGGCTATGTCGCTGCTGAAACAACTGAAGGAGTCCTGATGGATGATAACGTTATCAGGGTCTGAGATAAATAAACGGTTCTACAGGGATATTCCTTAGTATCCAAAAAAGGATTAAACCCAGCAGGAGTAATTTAGAATATTGCCGGACATAAGATAACCATTTCGGGCGGGAGTGGAATACCCCCATTTCCAGGACAATTCCAAAGACCAGAAACGGCAGCGCTGTAACTGTCAGGGGATTTAATTTAAACGCGGCTGCAATATTGCCGTGAAGCAGTTGGTGAACTGCCCGCGTACTGCCGCAGCCCGGGCAATAGAGGCCGGTCAGTCTGTAAAACAAGCACTTTGGGTAAA
This sequence comes from Candidatus Magnetominusculus xianensis, assembly GCA_001541255.1. Taxonomy (GTDB): domain Bacteria; phylum Nitrospirota; class Thermodesulfovibrionia; order Thermodesulfovibrionales; family Magnetobacteriaceae; genus Magnetominusculus; species Magnetominusculus xianensis. Next base: position 63,789 of record LNQR01000019.1, on the reverse strand, counting down.
ACCAGCTTGATGATGGGTCATAGAGATACACTATGGCGGCTGCCGCTGTCAGAACCGGTAAAAATATGACAAAATATTTGCGGTTTGTACCTGTCAATTAAATATTGTGCCCACCATAACAGCAACAATGCCTATCACTACAAAGACTGCCCATGAAGCGACAGAAATCCAGCACCACATTTTGGCCTTTTTTGAGCTGTCACGTGCGCCTGCTATATCACCGACCTTTACCTTGGTATTGACCTGTGCCGAAAATACTATGGCGACAATCCCTACGGGCAAACAGCAAAACAAGGTTGTCAAAATAGACCACACAAGGTAGTCAGGGACGTACTCTTCCACCATGCGCGGTATTCTATCACCCAAAGGCTCGTGAAGCAGTGCCTCACATTTGATACACTTGTAGTTGTTGTCTTCGTTTTGCGTCCCACACCTGGAGCAATAAATCATAACCGCATCCTCATCGTAATTTTAGAGTGTTAGTAACAACGTCCTGTTTAGGCGTTTTAAAGTCGTCATGGCTGGTAATATAATAAGCTACTGGCCTGATAAAATCAAGCGCTGGTGGCAGGGCCAGGGCAAACGCATTTGAAAATTACAATGGCCATTTCCTCCTATAGATTCCAGCTTACCGTGAAAATCCCGCTAAACTAAGACACAAAACTCCCCCTTACCGTCTTTGACAGTTTTTTTTTGCGATTATCCTACGCTTTTCTCTGGAATGACAGATTTAATGCATAAGGATGCTGTTTATTGAATTAGTATGACTCCATAATAACACAATACGCATATAGTGCGTTTGCCCTGGGTGTCAAGCAGTCAGTGGTTGCATGTGTGGAATTAAATAAATTCCAGACGTTGGACTTAACGCCCACGCCGCTGGTTAATAGATTCTGCTGTGTACCAGCTCCGAACTGGTCAGACAGGGTGTCCATCTATCATTGATAATTCCTTATTACAATGGGGGCGCCCCCCCTCAAAGTTTAATTCAACTGAATAAATTTGGCAATGTTCAATTTACATATCTTCTGAGTAGTAATTTACACACTACATGTCTTTGTGCTATAAAGTAATATCATTATATATTAAGGAGGTCTATCCCATGTCAGACAAGAAATTCGTATTCATCATCACACATTCATTCGATAACCCTGACGTTGTGGCCGGGGCGTTGCAGCTTGCTGTTAATATGAAGGCATTTGATACGCAGTTGGACTTTTTTCTTATGGATAAGGCGGTTCTCTTAGCTAAGAAGGGCTTTGCTAAGACCCTTATCTGGCAGAATAAGGATCAGTTCTCGCCAGTGGCAGACCTGTTAACTACACTTACCGAGGACTTAGATGCGAAGTTTTACATCTGTGCCTCGTGCGTTAAGCACTATGAGCTTGATAAGGCAGAGCTTATCCCAAACTCAGAGATTAAGCCCGGGACTTTTCTCGGTGAAATGCTCCTTGAGCGGCAGGGACTAACGTTTTAATCTGATTGTCAATGTAAAACGGGGAAGGCACTGCGCCTTCCCCGTTTAGTCAGGTTGAGGAGGAGATGGGCGGGGGTTAGCCCGTTTTAATCTGTACCTTCTTTGTGTCTTTTACCGCCTCCGGCGTCTTGGGCAACTTTATTGTCAGGATGCCCTTTTTGAACTCAGCCTCTACCTTAGTGTCATCTATTGCGCACGGCAGCGCTACTGTCCTTGCGAATGACCCATATGAACGCTCCATGTGGTAGTAGTTAGTCCCCTTGTCCTCTTTCTCTGTCTTCTTTTCCCCCTTCAGGGTCAGCGTGTCTTTTGTCAGGGTGACATCGATGTCTTTTTCATCCAGGCCGGGAAGCTCAACCGTCACCTGTATCTCTTTGTCTGTCTCCGCTACGTTGACACTGGGGTTAAACCCAATTGCGCTGCCCCAGAAGGTATCTATGTCAAATCCCCTGAAAAACCCGTTAAATACCTCGTTTACCTCACGTTGCAGCGCTGTGAACGGGTCTTTGGTCTCATCATGTTTTACGGGGACTCTACCCTTGGTCGCCCCCCACGGTACAAGGTCTCTAAATTTCATAATTTCACCTCCAGTTATTTAGGCAGTTTACTTAAGCCGCCCGGACTTCTATCTTCTTCGTCTTTACTGCCTCGGCCTTTGGTAATACCAGCTTTAACACACCGTTTTTCACGGTTGCCTCTATGCGCTGCCTGTCTATCTCTTCTGAGAGCGTGAAACTCCTCCGGTAATCACCTACTCCGTATTCCACATACGACGCCCTGTATTTTTCCGGCACATCAAGGTCAACCTTGCCGTATATTGTCAGGACATTCTTCTCAAGCGTGACGTCTATAGATTTATCATCGACGCCCGGCATGTCCGCAGTAAGGACTATCTCTTTTGCCTTTTCAACTATGTCCACCGCCGGGTGATAAACCTTTACCGCTCTGGTGTGTTCTACACCCTCAGTTGTCTGGGCCTCTTTCTTTTCGATATCAACGGTAGTGTCTACCATGTTTAAGTCCCTCCTTAGTTTGTAGATATAGTTATTTTCTTAGGTTTATCGGCGTCTGCCCGAGGAAGTGTGACCGTTAGAATGCCCTTGTCGAACTTCGCGCTGACCTTGTCGCCCTCTATCTCATATGGCAGCTCAATGACCCTTGCAAAGTTCCCGTAGCGGCACTCCCTGCGATGGCAGCAGTCATTTTCACCAGTCTCTTCAGCCTTTCTTGCCCCCTTGAGTGTCAGTGTCTTGCCTACAACCGTTATATCGAGGTCTTCGGTGTTGACCCCCGGCAACTCCGCCGTCAAAAGGACTTCCTCTTCATTCGTCCACAGGTTTATTGCAGGGTACTCAGCCGCCGGACGCTCACCCGAAACCAGCCGCTGCATCTCTTCCTGCATCTGTCTCAGCCTGTTTTGAAGCGCGTTATAGCCATGCCATCTGTACGGGCCGCCTAATCCACCCCTTGTAATGCCTGCTAGTTCTGAAAGTAACATGTTTGTTTACCTCCTGTTATTTTATCGGGGTTCATAACCCCAGTCGTTCACAATATATAATTACAAATATCGTGCCAGAAGATAAAACTCTTTAATTACAAGGTGTTATTGGAATTTGGAAGAATGCTGAATTAACCGGCTGGGTCAAAATGGCCTACCGCCAGGCCGGAGGGCGGCATGTTAAGGGGGTTTAGAAGAGAAATTGCATAGTAGGCCATTATGACCTATAGGTCAATTTGGCCGCTTTCGCTTAACTTGCGGCGCAGCGTGCGTATCCCTATCCTGAGGATTTTGGCCGCTTTCGTGCGATTGTTGCCGGTGTGCCTTAGTGTCTCTCTGATAATTTGGTCTTCGGCGTCATCAAGCGATGTGCCAATGGGGATAAATATCGCGTCCCTGCCACTCTCGTGTTCTAAGCTGCCGCTATGTGCCCTGTCATGTTGTCTGTCCTGTTCGTTGACATGTTCTCCGGGCTGAGGCTCAATGTCTTCGAGGTGCGGTGTGACATGTATTGGCAGCACCTGTTTTGTGCCGCGCGGCAGCAGTGTGGCTACCCTGGTCATAACGTTTCTAAGCTCACGGACATTGCCCCTCCACGGCAGCCCTTCGATGAGGTCTATGGAGGCAGGCGACAGGGGGGGGTAGGGCGGTTGTATGCCCATCTCGGCAAATGCCCTACCCAAAAAATGAAATGCCAGATACGCAATATCCTCAACGCGCTGTCTGAGGGGGGGCAGATGTATGCGCAGGATATTGAGGCGATAGTACAGGTCTTCCCGAAACAGGCCATCGGCAACCGCCTGCTTAAGGCCGACCCGTGTGGCAGCTATGACGCGCACATTAATAGGTATGGGGCGTTCGCCTCCAACGCGGTATATGTGGCGTTCTTCGAGGACGCGCAACAGGCGCACCTGCAACAGAAGCGGCATATCTCCTATTTCGTCTAAAAAAAGTGTACCGTTATTTGCAGCCTCAAATTTTCCCTTTCTGGTTCTCGCTGCCCCCGTAAATGCCCCTTTTTCATGCCCAAAGAGTTCACCTTCTATAAGCCCTTCAGGGATAGCCCCGCAGTTTACGGCCATAAACGGACCGCCTGCCCGCTTGCTTAAGACGTGAATCGCGCGTGCGACGATTTCCTTACCAGAGCCGGTCTCCCCGGAGATCAATACCGTTTGATTTGATGCGGCAATGACCGGGAGGTTCTCAAGCGCCGCACGCATGGCGGGGGAGCGAAATAAAAAGTACGGCCTCAGTTTATTTATCAGCGGGTCTGTAACTGTAAGGGCGGTGCTGCCGCTGTTGTGTTTAACAAGGCGCGCTTCGACCATTTGGATAAATCGGCGGGGGTCTATTTGAGTATTAATATAATCCTCTACGTTTGGGGTAAATAGTTCTGCCGAATTTGGTCTTGAGCCTTCTGTGGCAAGATAAACTATAGAGCTTGCAGCTAGTGAATCAATCAGTTCTACTGTCGTTGTGTCAAATCTGAGACCGGCATCGGCAAGGATTACGTCAACCGCCCTGCGCTCAACAAAATCCAGGGCGTCTTCAAGTACGTCTACCCGAAACACTACCCCACCCTGTGCCTTAAAGGCATCCTCAATAGCGGCAAAGGTATCCGGGCCGCCTCCGGCTATGAGTAATGAAAGTCCGCTCAGGCTGTCTGAGTGTACCATTTAACTAACCTTTCGGGCCTTTCGGGCTGTCTCCTCAATGTCCTCCGGTCACTTGTCAGACATCTTCGACAGAAACGGTCTGATAAGCTCGATAGGAAGTGGGAATATAATAGTCGAGTTTTTCTCCGTTGATATCTCAGCCAGAGTCTGAAGATATCTTAACTGCAAGGCAGAGGGCACGGCTGAGAGTGTCTTTGCCGCCTCGGTGAGTTTTTCTGATGCCTGCAGCTCGCCTTCTGCGTGGATGACCTTTGCCCTTCTCTCTCTTTCGGCCTCTGCCTGCTTTGCGATTGCACGCTGCATCTCTACCGGCAAATCGACATTCTTCGTCTCGACTGCCGTTACTTTAATCCCCCACGGCTCGGTCTGGGAGTCTATTATGCGCTGCAGGTCAACATTTATCTCATCTCTTTTTGACAGCAGGTCATCAAGATGCCCCTGCCCAAGAACGCTTCTCAGCGTGGTCTGGGCAATCTGGCTTGTGGCGAAGTAGTAATCCTCAATCTCCGTTACTGCCTTTATCGGGTCCATTACCTTGAAATACACGACGGCATTTACCTTAACAGATACATTATCTCGTGTAATTACGTCCTGTGACGGCACATCCATTGTTATAGTCCTAAGACTAATCTTAACTAGCCTGTCGATTACTGGCAGGATTATTACCAGACCAGGCCCTTTTACGGGTATTACCCTTCCAAGCCGAAACACAACACCCCTTTCGTATTCGTTCAGGATTTTTACAGCGCTCCATAAGAAAAACACCACCAGCATCAGCACAAACATTCCAGATGACCCTGTAATTGTATTCATAACCCTCCCTAAGCTGCTTGTAATTAGAAGTATATTTATAACAGAGGCTCTACCTTAAGCCTTAAGCCGGAGACCTCAACGACTCTGACTTCCATTCCCTTTACGATTTTTGCGTCACTCCTGCACTGCCACAGCGCCCCGTTTACCAAGGCCATACCGCTGTCTTTGTTTATGTCTTCAACGGCAGCGCCAACAGCGCCTATTAGACCCTCAACGCCCGTTACCGGCCTTCTCTTCCACGCCTTATACGAAAGCCCCGCTATCACGCTGAAAAACACCACAGTTACTATAACCGATATGGCGATTATATACAAGGATAGTCTGAAAAACGGCGACGATTCCTCAAACAGCATTAAAGAGCCTATGGTCATAGAAATAATACCTCCAATTGTCAGCGCGCCGTGTGAGACAATCTTAAGTTCTAATATAAACATGACAATGGCAAGCATAATCAGCAGCAGCCCTGCATAGTTCACCGGCAGGGTCTGAAAGGCGTAAAACGCGAGGATTATTGAAATCCCACCGGCAATGCCAGGAAACACTGCCCCAGGATTTGATAGTTCAAAAAGCAGTCCGTACATCCCTATCAGCATCAATATATATGCAACATTAGGGTCAGAGATAAGGCTTAATATGGTCAGCCGCCATCCCATCACGTCCCTTACCACATAAGTTGACTTTGAAGTGTTGAGGACAACGGTAGTATTATTGTCTGTTTGCAGCTGTCTGCCGTCGATTTTTTTTAACAGGTCGTCTATGTCGGTGGCAATCAGGTCTATGACCCCTTGTGTTAGCGCCTCATTCGCCGTCAGGGAAACGCTTTTCCTTACCGCCTCCTCTGCCCATGCCGCATTTCTCTTTCTTGCCTGTGCGATTGATTTTATATAGGCAACTGCGTCGTTTTCAGCCTTTTCGGATGTTGTCTTATCCATTTCCCCGTTGAGTGATACCGGATGTGCCGCCCCGATATTTGTGCCCGGCGACATAGCGGCTATATGGGCGGCCATTGTGATAAACACACCGGCAGATGCCGCGCGCGCCCCCGATGGAGATACATAGACAACAACCGGTGTTTTGCTGCCGGTTATCTCCTTTACTATTGTCCTCATGGATGTGTCCAGACCGCCTGGAGTGTCCATTTCAATTATCAAGGCTGTGGCAGCAGTCTTGTTGGCCTTGTCTATTGCCTTTGCAATATACTCCTGCGTTACGGGGCCGATGGCGCCGCTTATCTTAATAACGTTGACGACGTTAGAGCTGTTTGCGAAGGAGTTGAGCGCGCTCAACAGCGCTGCCGCAAGACAAAATGCACATATCAGGTATAGTGATGCGATTACAGGCTTGTTCATGGCATCTGGTTTCATGTTTAGACCTCTTGAGTTGTGATGATTAATTATAATACTAATAGAAGCATATTATCCAAATTATTTTCGTAACAACAATTATGATTGCAGGAGCAGGCAGCAGTGTATTTGAACAGGGCAGGTAATATGCGAAGCCAAATAAATTTTTTAAAATAAATGTTGCTTTTTTTGTAAAGTATGTTATAATAAGCCGATTGAAGCATGGGTTGTGATAGCGGCATGGAAGAGGCGGTGCCGTACTGTAGGGAAATAGCTGTGAAAATAGCTTATGTGGAGGTGGTGGCGATAGCGGGGTTGGGCACATTGGCGGGCGCGACTGTAGTAGATGCAGAGGCGAATACTGATTGTCAAACAGGCGTTATCAGAAAAAATTTGAAAGGAATACTTTACTTTATTTTGGAAAGATGGTATACTGTCTACGCTTGTCTCTCGACGCTTTATGTTGAGGAAGGCAGGTATAGGGGTTAACTTAAATAACGGCCGGCAGGCCGGAAAACAACAGGAGGACTTAGATGAAAGTACTAAAGGGTTTGGCAGTACTGATGTTGGTGTTGGCGAGTGTGTTGATAGTGAACACACATGCGCAGGCGGGAACGTATTGTTGGATAGCAAGTGATGGTAATGCGGGTATCGTCGAGGGTGTAAGACTGACGACGACAGACTTAGGCTTCGGTCACTATATGTTGACGGGCACAGTAACTATCTACAACACTGCAACCGGGGCATCGACAATCGTAACTGCTAATGGTGCGATGAATGTAACGGGGATAACCACAAGCACACCAAATGGCGTATTGGAAGGGATGTTGAATGCTAACGGCGTTGCGGCGGCCAGCAGCACGGTGGCATCAGCTACTTCATATACGGCAGATGTGCATCTCTTGTTAGACCCAGGCTCAATGAATGGAACATACTTCCGTTCGACGACAACTCACACATCTACGGCTTCAACGGCAGATACAAGGTATGACGGAGTAGCGACTCTTACAACATGTCTTTACTAAACTGGATAGAAAACCGCTTGTCCATAGGGCAGGCGAAGAAGAATAAACAGGAGGGCATTTAATGAAAGCATTAAAGATAGTGTTTGTAGCCATGTTGTTTGTGGTAGCGTTGAGCGCATCTGCCTTTGCGGATAAATACGGGGCGGAGTTATGCTGGAACCTGGACGATGGTAAGACGAGCGAAGTGTTTTTCTTAAGGGTTGGCGTATTGGATTTTGGCACGGGCGACTATGGATTAGCAGGGACAAAGAGCGCAACTACCCGCACAAATACTTCTACCGCAACTGCTGTGCAGATAGCTAAGGGTAACCTTACGTATTCAAGCATGGGCTACATGGTAGGACTGCAGGTGTCGGATGGAATAGCTGGATCGAACACCCTTTTGGTAGAAAACATGGTCATGATGTTAGACTCATCGTTTAACGGTTACTATTTCAGGGCAAACGGTACAGAAAGAAGATTTACCGGCGTAGCGACATTTGCACTGTGCCCGTAGCCTGTAGTTAAGTATGATTAAGGAAGATAAGCTTACCCTATAAGGGTAGGTGAAAAAGATAAGTAGAAAAAGTGCTAAAAGGAGGCTGTTTGATGAGAGTAATAAAGGTTCTGGCAGTAGCGTTAGTGTTAGCGTTATGTGTACTGGCATTGAATACGGGGAAGAGTGAAGCAGGGCAGTATTGCTGGGTTCTGGCCGATGCTACAACTGGTGGATATACGTATATGAAGCTTGGTGTGATGGATTTAGCGGATTTTGCAGGCAGCTCAACCCTGCTCTATAGCGATAACTACATGATAGCCGGTTTAGCAGCACAGGTGTTCACCAATGGCGTAATCAACTCACAGGCTGTCAATGGAAGCATGATTCGCACGGGTGCAGGCACATTTGAAGTAGGATTAAACCTGCTTGGCATCTCGACCTACACCGATGTTGCAAATGGACCGCAGTTAGACGCGACCCGCTTACATATGGTGTTGGATCCGATTACGTTCAGCGGCACATATTCCCGCGTAAACTCAGTAAGCACAACTGGTGGCGTTTCGACACAGAAGAGCTTCAGCGGATTAGCATCATTAGTAGCTTGTTACTAGGTTTCAAATAACGATACAAAGGCCGGGTTAATCCCCGGCCTTTTTTTTTGAGGTGCGCCCGGCATGGGCGCAATATTAATATGTTGAGTAGTTTTCTCACAACAAAAGTAGTTTGACAAGCAGCCCATTGGTTAGCTGAGTGTGAAATCCCCTCTTTTGCGTGATAGATTAGGGTTATAATATGGATCACCCTCATCAAGTATGTGCCGCCATCTTTGTGTGAACATTGCAGATTCTTCCTCAAGTCTTTGCCTTTGGGTCTGTGTGATTTCATAACCCCGTGTCCTGGATTCTCTGTGTATCAGCTCTGAATATGGCGTCCACACCGTTGGAAATCCCAACTCCAGCAGTCTCAGGCACAAATCTACATCATTATAGGCAAGTGCATATGACTCATCGAATCCATCAATCCTGTCGAATAACTCCCGCTTTAACATCAGACAAGCACCTGTAACAGCGGCAACATTATGTACTGCTGAAAGCCTGTTAAAGCAGCCCGTGCTGTTGGTTTTAAGTCCCTTGTAATACTCTACGGCAATGCCCCCAACGCCCACCGCTACTCCTGCGTGCTGGATTGTGCCGTCGGGATAGTATAGTTTAGCCCCGACAGCGCCAACGTCTTTTCTTACTGCGTGCCTGAGCATGTTTACGATCCAGTCAGGGTTTATTGCCTCTATGTCGTTATTTAAAAACAGCAGGATTGCCCCGTCAGAGTCCCTTACGGCGTCGTTATTTACCTTTGCGTAGTTAAATGTCCCCTGCCAGTGGATTATTCTTATTCTCTTGTCCTGCTTAAGCGTATCATATAGAACAAAGGTATCCTTTTTGGTGCTTCCATTTTCTGCAATTACTATCTCGTAATTTTCGTAATCCGCAGTCTGAACAGACTTTACACACTTGGCAAGCAGCACGGAGTTGTCCCTGTTTGGAATTATAACAGATACGCGGGGGCTGCCTTTTATTTCATATATAACGTTAAACAGACCGGGACTGCGTTGTTCAACCTCAACTGAAACGCCAAGTTCAACCAGATGGGCAGAGATGGCCTCTGCTGCGTGGCGTGTATCGTTGTCGGTTGTATGGTAAAGCACCTTCGGGATGTGAACTATCGCTCCCTTTGCATTGTGTGTGCATTTAAGCGCGACTGCGTATATGTTATCAGGCATATGAGTGAACTCCTGGACAAAAAGTTCCCTTGCGATTACAAGCAATGTCCCGATGTAGTTAAAGCTCCTCAGTGTATCCGGTGAGTAGTCTGGCTTAAAATAAGGTGATGCACGTTTGCCGCCGATTAATGAGTCTTCGTCTGAATAAAAGAATTTCCCATTGGGCCCATTGAGATTGATATTTATAGAAGCTGTTATTTCATACAGCGCAAATGGGCAGAGGACTGTGTTTAGTCCTAGCATTACAATAAAATCACCATCTATCTGAGCGATAATCTCATTTGACGGCAATGATATATCAATGAAGGTAATGTTTTCTTCTGCCTGAAGAGGTGGAGAGTCACTGAGGATATACAAATGCCACCTGACATAAGTCTGTCTCCTCAGCGAGGCGATTATTGACTGTGAGGGGTTGAAAACGCATACAACAGCGAACAAAGGCATATTGTCAAATATACATGTGCGTTGGGCTTCAAGGTCGGCAGTATTTGGTTCATTAGCTTGTATCCACGCATGATAGCTCCTCTTTGCAAAAAATAAGTTAGCGGCCCTGATATAAAAGGGATAGAGTTTCCTCTTCAGGTGCCCTTTTACATAGCCATTAAACATGGTCAATTGGTTCACAATTGAATGATAAATCTTTACAGGCATAAAATATCTTGACAAAAAGAGTATTCTTTTCTATAATTCACATTCGAATCATTAACGGTTGATGAATGAGATTATATCAGAAAGCTACAGATAGACGCAAAAGTCGCGGCATACTGCCGCACGCAAAAGTCTGAAAGCGGCATACTGCCGCTTCAAGGAGAAGCAGATAACAGGTAAATGAAAAAACCAGGGATAACAGTTGTAATGCCAGCATATAACCATGAACTTTATGTGGCTGAGGCAATAGAGAGCGTCCTGAATCAGACCTTTGGCGATTTTGAGTTTATAATAATAAACGACGGCTCAAAGGACGCAACCGAGCAAGTCATAAAAAAGTACAAAGACCCAAGAATAAAATACTACTCTCAGGAAAACAGCGGCTCACATGCAACCATTAACCGCGGTATTTCGATGGCGGCAGGTGATTACATATCTATCATTAACTCAGACGACGCATATCATGTAAAACGCCTTGAAAGACTGCTAAGCACGGCAAAAGAGGGCGGGTATGTCTTTCAATTTACCGATCTGACTCTTATCGACAGCCAATCAAACCCGATAGACGACCCGGAACACTATTGGATTAAATGGTATACAAAATTAAAAAATGGTTATCTCCAAAACACATCCCCGTTAAAGGCAATATTGAGAGGGAATTATACGATAAGTACCTCCAACTTTTTTTTCAAGGCAGGCCTGACAGGCGAAATCGGCCTATTAAATGACCTTCGATACATACTCGATTATGATTTTGCGGTCAGGGCGATGAAACATAACGAAAAAGGATGCAATTTTTTAATAGGTGAAAAACTGCTGTCATACAGGCTTCATGGCAGCAATACGATACTCAAGGACCCTGTAAGCGCGCACATAGAGTGTTATGAGCTTATCACAAACACAATAAAGTACATTTACGGCCCTGAGATACATCCTGCTATCGACCACCTTAAAGAGATGACATGGGCTATCAAGTCGATATACGACAGCTATAACTATGATGCTGCTTCTGCGCCTGTCTCATCTCAGACAAAGTTATTCTTAAAGAAATATATCAAAGAGGGTACCTTAACACATAAAATGGCAAAGAAGCTGCTTAACTGGATACGTAAGTCTGATTAATGGAACATCGCACTGCGGCCTATAGTCTGTTAAGCGGCTGTGGCCTTGAGATAGGCGCCTTAAACTGCCCAGCGGTTTTAGATAAGGCTAAGTGTACTGTAAAGTATCTTGATATCCATGATATGGACGTGTCAAAGAAACTATTCTGCGAAGTTGACCCTGCTTTATTTGTCAAGCCTGATTTCATAGGAGACATTAACATAAATCCAGTCTCAGAAATCACTAATGAGGACTTCGACTTCATAATACTAAACCATGTGCTTGAGCATGTAGCGAACCCCATCAGGGTATTTCTTCACGTGTGGCCTGCGATTAATAAAAATGGATTACTTGTACTGTCGGTACCGGACAAGGACTATACATTTGACAAAGACAGGCAGCTCACAAAATTTGAACACCTGCTTGCCGATTACTACTTAGAGGTAAATGAGGCGGCAGATGACCATTATACAGATTTCCTGATCGCTGTCCACCCTGAGACATTCCAGACCAAAGAGGCATTTCTGTCCGCAGTTAGAAATGTAAGAAATAGAAACGAGCATGTTCACGTATGGAACAGTACAACTTTTAAAGAACATCTTTTAAAAATTATAGATATGTTTTCAATCGGGACAGAAATAGTATTGGAGTCCGCAGCCGCGGCAAACAAGATAGAGTACTTTGTGGTACTTAGAAAGATATGATACATTTTTTTTTAATGCAATCAGAATGTGTTGACAACATAACTTGTCTTTTGTTAGTGTACATGCGTATAGCGGCAAACAATAGGAGAGAATGTTGCTGATAAAAGGTGAGACAGTGATATGTAAGCTGATGCCAAAGGTTGAGCGATACGATACCTCTGTTTTTTCGGTAGAAGGTGACCATATAACTATCAACGCTGCTAACGGGTATTCTGAACATTTCAGAAAAGGGCAGCACGTTATGCTGTCAACTGATAATATAGATTATTTCACGGAAGTCACCTCATCAGATAAACTGTATGTGCGCTTGCGTCTGCTTGGAACCGAGCAGCGTGATTTTTTTCGGGTTGACGATTGTCTGTCAATAGTAGTGAAAAAGATTAATGCAGTTGCTGCTAACAAAAAATCGAAGATAATCTCTGAGTTTGGCAGGGAGATGTCGAATTTGAGAAGTTATGCCGTTGACATCCCTGATGAGACTATAAGCCCTGTCCTTTGGAAGATGCTCCTTGATATAGACATGAAACTGGGGTTAGTGTTGGATAAGCTGTCGCTGGAAAAAGAAGGATTGGTGGATGCCGAAGAGAAAGATGTCAACATAAGTGCATCAGGGGTACGTCTAAGGTGCCGCACCGAGTTTGAGAAAGGTGATTCAGTGGAGATAAAGATGTTGCTTCCGTCATCGCCCCCTGTCGGCCTGATTGTTTATGGGAATGTAGTCATGTCGGCATGTCTTGAAACCGGCGAATGCGAGGTATCAATAAATTTCGTCAATGTCGAGGAAGATGTAAGGGACGAGATAATTCGGTATACCCTGAACAGGCAGCGTGAGATTCTAAGAAAACAGCGTGACCATTTCTATAAGGAGAAAGGTTCTGATACAAAATAATAATATTACGGTGGGTTATCAGGCATGACAGTTTTAATAGGGATGTTCATGGTAATGGGGTCAATAATAGGTGGTTTTTTGATTGAACACGGTAATCTTGCGACACTGTTAAATCCCCCTGAGTTGCTGATAATATTCGGAGCAGCATCTGGCTCGTTGGTTGTTGGGTCGCCAATGAAGGTGGTAAAGGCGGTAATTGCTAGTTTTGCGTCAATACTGAAAGAGGGCGGGGCTACAAAAGCGGAGTATTTGGAGATGTTGGCGCTGCTTTTCATTGTGTTTTCCAAGGTAAGAAAGGAAGGGTTAATCTCGATTGAGCAGGATGTGGAAGAGCCAGGGAAAAGCCCTATGTTCACAAAGTATAAGAGCGTTATCTCAAACCATCACGCGATGAGGTTTATTTGCGATAATTTGAAGGTCATTATAACGACCAATATGCCGCCCCATGAGTTAGCGGATTTACTGGACATAGACATTGAGGCCAGTGCACATGAGGAGATGCTGCCGGTAATGGCAATTCAGAAGATGGGTGACGCCTTGCCTGGGTTTGGAATAGTGGCAGCGGTGCTTGGCGTTGTGTTGACGATGGAGAAGATATCGGAGCCTCCCGCTGTTTTGGGACACAGCATAGGCGCTGCCCTAGTTGGGACTTTTTTGGGCATTTTGTTGTGTTATGGGTTTGTCGGGCCGATAGCGCAAAATCTTGAAATAAAGGTGAAAGAAGGAGAAATTATGTTTTATGTGATTAAGACGGCGTTAGTGGCCTTTGTAGGCGGGGCAGCGCCGCAGATAGCCGTAGAGGCCGGCAGGAGGGCAATCCCGGGACACGACAGGCCAACATTTGCAGAACTTGAGGCCGCCGTTAGAAAATAGGTGGAAAATAGGTAGAAAATAAATGGTTAGTAAATGAAAGGCCAGAACATAATAATAAAGAAAAAGAAGAAAGGCGGTCATGGCGGCGGTCATGGCGGTTCATGGAAGGTGGCTTATGCGGATTTTGTGACGGCGATGATGGCCTTTTTCCTCCTGATGTGGCTTCTTAATATGACATCCCCTTCAAAAAAAATGCAGCTCTCGACGTATTTTAAGAACTTGAGCATGTTTGAAGCCCTTTCAATGAGCTTTGTAGGAAAGGGTAAAGATGTGGTTGATTCAGCAGTTACCAAATACCCAAAAGATGAGGTAAGTGAAACAATCGAAGGTGCGGCATCAGAAGGCGCTGGAGACCTGGAAAAAAAACTTGAGAAGTTGAAAAAAGACATGGATAAAGTAGAGGCAAAAATCAAAGACGCTTCGCCAGCGGAACTGGAAAGTCTGGAAAAGCTCAGAGCGGCCCTGAAGAAAGAGATCAAGGACGTAGAAGAGAAGATTAAAGAGACTGAGTCGATAGGCGCTGAACAGTTTAAGGAAAAGCTGCAGAGAAATATAGGGGAGAACCTGAAAAAGGAAATAGGGGAAAGGAATGCCGACTTAAAAGATCAGGTTTTGATAGATGTAGTGGAGGGCGGCGTAAGAATACAGATTGTTGACAAGGCCGGTCAGCCCATGTTTGCGCTTGGAAGTCCTGAGCTGACGCAGGACGCAAAGAGACTGATAAAAATTATAGCCACAGACCTCCTGACACTCAAGGGCATAAAGCTGTCAATAGAGGGCCACACGGACGCACTGAGTTATTCATCAAGCAAGTACACTAACTGGGAACTCTCGACCGACAGGGCATCAGCTGCCCGAAAAGAACTCGAACGCGACGGCATTGACCCTAACGATTTAGAGAGGGTAGCTGGATTTGCCGCAACCAAACCGCTAATCGCAGACAATCCAAACGACCCAAGAAACCGTAGGATAACAATCATGGTATATTCTACGAAGCAGACCAATGTGCAGGCCGATATACTCAAGAATAATATGAGCCCTGCAAGTAATAACTGAAAATAAAGGAGTGGAATAAGTGAAAGGTCAGACAGACATTACGCTTCAGGATGGAATAATCATCTCAGTATATACTGGTGAGATGGACATGGAAATAGTGAAACAAGCCGCCTCTGGTATCGAAGAACTTCTAACTAAGTCCCAGAGTACGAGAATTCTCTATAATACGTTAAACATGGAGACCCCCTCTATGAAACTGGCTATGGAGATGAAATCATTTGATGCAAAGATAAGAGATAAGGTGCAAAAAAGTGCCACAGTAGTGCCGAGCGCTACGACTGCCTTTTTTGCCTCAATAGCCTTTATATTGTCGAAAAACCACAAGGTATTTCACAACGACCTCGATGCCGCGTTGTCGTGGCTGAAGTCCTGAACCTGTTGCAGTCAGTGATTTAGGGAGTTTATCGCCTGATAGAGTTCGGTTAAATCGGGGATTTTAATACAGGTTATGCCGTCAAATATATCGCCGTTAAATATCTCGATGTCTCCCCTGATTCGGGCGATAAATGGTACATGATTAACTGAGGCCGCCTTGTAGTCGCTCATGGCATCGCCGACATAGACGGCTGTCTCCGGGGCGATACCGTGTGTTTCAAGGATTTCCTGTACGATAGCGGACTTCTTTTTTGGGGCACCGTGGACTGCCTTAAAGTACTTACCCATGTGTCTATGTCTTATGATCTGCTCTATCTCTGCCTGCGGGGTAGCGGTTGACACAAAACACTTGTAAGCACTGATGGCGAAGTTGTCCAAAAATTCCAGCGCACCACTGACATACGGCGCCTGAGACACTTCATTGACGACAAGGTCTGCAAAATGTTTGCAAAGCTCATCGAACCGCTCTGTGGTAAGCGGCCTCTCTAAGATATGTTCATAAATATAACGAAACTTGTCGAATCTCGATACACCGGCATTTTGTAGGTGAAACTCCACAACCCTTGCCATAACACTCTGGCCTTCCGGCTCAAAAAGCCTTGCAAATGCCCGTGTTTTAATATCCACCGATTCGACAAGTACGCCGTCAAAATCAAATATTATCGAGTTAATCATCAAACATGCCTACAATGGTGCATGGAGCGCTGTCTAAAGCTTCTACACGCAGGGGAAAAACAACCACTTCTCTCAAAGCAGTAAGATTAGAGGACAAGTCCATGTCTTCAATAAGTACAATCGGGGCATTTTGCCCGTCAGGGTCTAAAAATGCCCTATGCGTAAGCCTTCCGAGCACACGGTTGGTGTATGGGGAGACAGAAATCCAGTCTATGCCCACTGCCCGCAGATGGGGGTACTTGCTTCTTAAATGAAACCCCACGTCGGGGTCAATGCCTGGATTTTCTTTTACATATACCTCTTCATGTCTTCGTTTGCACCAGTTTGACTGTATAAGCAGGAGGTCTGTTTGTGGTGATAGTTCACTAAGCCCTTTTAAAATCTCTGACGGTTCTAATGATACCTGTAAGACATAAGGATGCTTAAAAAACCAGAACTCCGGTGGATACTCAAAGACCTTCAGTCCGTGATTAAAGAAATGGTTTGGGGCGTCAACATGTGTGCCCCAGTGGTTTTCCATTGTAAATGAAGATACATTAGCGCTGTCCCCTCTGGAGATAGATTTAAGCGTATGAATCGCAAGGGATATAGTGCCGCCGTATACGGGGTTTTGCCCGTCTGCCAGCGTGTGTGACAGGAATTCATGTCTCATGTCAGACCTTTTCCGTCAAAGAAGATTGCAGCGGCAGTGCATTATATAAGTCATGAATAGTCTCAAGGATTCCCTGTCCGAGGTCTACATAGGTGCGGGAGGTCAGGCGCCTGCCTATTTTTGGTGCAAAGGTGTACGGTGTAATCTCGTAGTGCAGGTCGGTGTCGGCTGGCAGGAATTCGATTTCGATCTTATTTTCAAACATCTCCCTTATCATAAACAGGAGATCCTTTATCCTCATCTTTTGGTAGCCGGTAATAATGATGTGCTGATTGGTAAAGTCCTCATCAAGAATCTCAACGGCGCCTCTTGCCGCGTCATGGATGTGGATATATTCCCTGAGTTCTTCGCCGTCGCCGTAACGGGTTATCTTTCCCTCTTTCAGCGCCTGAGTCAACATCGTAAAGATGATATTTCTGTTGTCCGCCCGCGGGCCATAGAGTGAGCCGAAGCGAAGTATTGTATATGGCAGACCAAACAGTTCCTTGTAGTTTTCGATTAATAGTTCGCAGGCCTGTTTGGTGCTTCTGTATATGGAGCCTGCCTTACTGTAAACATAAAGCGAACTGGCAAAGACAAACCTTTTTACATTTGCCTTCCTGCACGCCTCCAGTATGATAGCGTTACCAAGAATATTATAACGTACACCGTCTAATGGTTTTTTGCTTGCCTCGTCTATGTCTGCAATACCGGCAAAGTTATAGACATAATCACATCCTTTGACAACAGACTCTACGGCATTTTCGTCTAAAATATCACCAATTATCATTTTTTGCCTGCCAGTTAAATACTGGGATTGCCTTATGTCGTAAACAAAGACTTCAAAGCCCTCGGCGTCCAGGCAATCTGCCACATGGCTTCCGAGGAAACCCGCGCCGCCAAATACCACAACCTTGCCTGTCTTAAGCATCACTTAATGGGCTGAGACCTTTAAGCAGGTTTTCTGTGGATAGTATCTCCATTTCAACGCGTGATTCAACCGCGTATGAGCCTATGTGGGGGGTGACAATGGTGTTTTTCAATTCCCTTAGTTTGCCGTCATATGGTTCGCGCTCAAATACGTCAATGGCCGCACCACGCAGATGACCGCTTTTTAAGCTCTCAAAGAGCGCCTCTTCATCCACTGTCCCGCCGCGGGATACGTTTATAAGCCAGCCGCCCCTTTTCATTCTGGCAATCTCCGCCGCCCCCATAATCATATCCTTTGCAGAGACATGAATTATAACTATATCAGCAAAATCTAATAACGCGTTCAGGGATAATTTCTGAAAGGGTGGTGTCTCTTCGACAAAGGGGTCTGTAAATACTATTGTGCATCCAAATGGTTGTAACAGTGATGCAGAAGCCCTTCCAATTCGTCCAAAGCCGATGATGCCAATGTTTTTCCCAGTTAGCAGATTGCCCATGAGTTTATCCCACTTGCCTGTCCTGATAGAAGAATCCATCACGTTTATTTTTCTCAGGAGATTCAATATCATGCCCAGAGTCAACTCGGCAACTGCGCGCGTAGGGGCGTCGGGGGTGTTAAAGACCTCAATGCCAAGCCTCTTTGCTGCCGTCATGTCAACATTGTCAAGCCCTGTGCCACACCTTGAGATAACCCTTAAGTCGGGCAGTGAGTCAAGCACATCTGCACTAAGTGGCTCAGTCCCCGCGATAACTCCAACGCAGCCGCGGCAGACCTCTATGGTCTCTTCTTTTTTTAATTTTCTGCCGTAAGGATTCAGGGCAATCTCAAAGCCAGCACGCAGCGGCAGTAACGGCTTTTCGTCGTACTTGCCGAAGGATGTCGTTGTTATTGCAATTTTTACCTTTTTCAAATCAAATTCGGCGCATGTTACACTTGCCTCATATCACATTCACGGGCACGGGGCTATCCTATCACATTTCCAATGAAAATATCTATGCCTTCAGTTCCACAGTGCAGCTGGGCTGCCTTGCCAATATTTAATTTTGTATGTTGAATTAATATATTGTGAAATT
Source organism: Candidatus Magnetominusculus xianensis (assembly GCA_001541255.1). Lineage (GTDB taxonomy): Bacteria > Nitrospirota > Thermodesulfovibrionia > Thermodesulfovibrionales > Magnetobacteriaceae > Magnetominusculus > Magnetominusculus xianensis. Next base: position 44,746 of record LNQR01000019.1, on the reverse strand, counting down.
GATTGTGATATATGCTATAATGACGATGGAGGCAGTGTAAATTGAACAATGCATATAAAAATATTTTCGTATGGCTGTTTATCGGCGGCCTGATGATTGTGCTGTTTAACCTGCTCAGCGTGCAGAAGCCCATGCAGGAGGAGCTTATCTTCTCGGATTTCCTTGAAAAATTAAGGTCCGGTAATCTGGAAGAGGTTATGATTAAAGAAAACGAGGTGACCGGCAAGCTCAAAGACGGCAAGGTGTTCAGGACATTTGCCATGGAGTACCCGGACCTTGTCAAAGAGATGGTCAGTAAAAACGTCAAGATAACAGTAAAACCCCCAACGTCTAACCCGTGGTATGTGAGCTTTTTCTTTTCATGGGGGCCGATTATCTTTCTCGCGCTTATCTGGATATTCTTTATGCGCCAGATGCAGGTCGGGGGCAACAAGGCCATGTCGTTCGGGAAGTCTAAGGCAAGGCTGGTCTCCGACAAGACAAACAAGGTGACATTTAAAGATGTAGCCGGCATAGAAGAGGCAAAGGCAGAGGTGCAGGAGATTATAGATTTCCTCAGAGACCCGCAGAAGTTCACAAGGCTTGGCGGCAGGATTCCCAGAGGCGTGCTGCTCGTAGGGCCGCCCGGCACTGGTAAAACACTGCTTGCTAGGGCGATTGCGGGTGAGGCCGATGTGCCGTTTTATTCTATATCGGGGTCAGACTTCGTTGAGATGTTTGTAGGCGTCGGCGCTTCACGCGTCAGAGACCTCTTTGACCAGGCAAAGAAAAATGCCCCATGTATCATATTTATTGATGAGATAGACGCCGTTGGCAGGCACAGAGGAGCAGGGCTTGGCGGCGGGCACGACGAACGCGAACAGACCCTCAACCAACTGCTCGTGGAAATGGACGGCTTTGAAGGCAAAGAGGGCCGCATCGTCATAGCGGCTACAAACAGACCTGATGTGCTTGACCCGGCACTTTTGCGCCCCGGGCGCTTTGACAGACAAGTTGTCGTCTCACAGCCCGATGTCAGGGGGCGCGAGGAGATACTTAGGGTTCATACGGCAGAGGTTCCCATCGAAGAAAATGTCGATTTAGCCCTTATCGCCAGAGGTACCCCGGGCTTTACAGGGGCAGACCTTTCTAATCTTGTTAATGAGGCAGCGCTTTTAGCCGCCAGAGATACAAAAGAAAAAGTGGAGATGTCAGACTTTGACAAGGCCAAAGACAAAGTACTCATGGGTGTAGAGAGGAGGAGCATGATAATAAGCGATGAGGAAAAGAAAAACACCGCCTATCATGAATCAGGACATACCCTTGTTGCCAAATTCACGCCCGGCACAGACCCGGTACACAAGGTGAGTATCATCCCTCGTGGCCGCGCCCTCGGCGTAACCCAGCAGCTTCCAATTGACGACAGATATACATACTCAAGGGAATTTCTGAAAAAGACACTAAAGGTACTGCTTGGCGGCAGGGCAGCCGAAGAACTTGCCCTTAATCACATGACCACAGGGGCAGGCAATGACCTTGAGCGCGCCACAGACCTTGCCAGAAAAATGGTTACAGAATGGGGTATGTCAGACGTAATGGGGCCGCTTACATTCGGGAAAAAGGACGAGCAGATATTTCTCGGCAGAGAGATAGTAAAGCACAAGGACTATAGCGAAAAAACCGCTATCGGCATTGACGAAGAGGTCAGAAGGCTTGTGATGGAGGCATATGAGTCGTCGAAGGAGCTTCTCAGCGCCAATATCGATACGCTTGAGGCTATGGCAAAAGTACTGCTTGAGAAAGAGACTATCGGCAATAACGAAATAGATCTGCTCATAGAACAAACCAGACAGTTGCGTCCTCAGGCTGCTGAGTTGGCCTAAGCTCTGCCGAAGCTTCCCTATCTTATCGAACTAGCCCAAATAACCCAAATAACCAAAACAAATTGATACTCCGCTTAAAAAGACACCCCATAGACCTATCAGCAAAGACCTGCGTGATGGGTATTCTGAACGTGACGCCCGATTCATTTTCAGACGGCGGACGCTTTTTTGATAGAACTATGGCAATTGACCAGGCCCTTGCTATGGTATCAGCGGGTGCAGATATCATAGACATAGGAGGAGAGTCAACCCGCCCCGGCGCTGAGGCCGTGTCATATGATGAAGAACTCAGAAGGACTATCCCTGTGATAGAGGCAATAGCGCAGGGCGTCTCAATCCCCATATCTATTGATACGTACAAGGCCGCCGTGGCACGAAGAGCACTCGAGGCGGGGGCAGAGATAATCAACGACATAAGCGGCCTCAGATTCGACGGCGCTATGGCCTCAGTCGCGGCACACTATGATGCGGCTGTAATCATCATGCACATCAAAGGCACACCAAAGGATATGCAGATAAACCCCGTCTATGAAGATATATTTTCGGAAATCGGGGCGTATTTTAATAAATCTATAGATATAGCGCTTGCTGCGGGCGTAAAGAAAGATATGATAGTCCTTGACCCTGGCATAGGGTTTGGCAAGACCATAGACCATAACCTTCAGATAATAGGGAATCTTGGCAGATTTAAGGGGCTGGGTTATCCCATATTAATAGGTGCATCGAGAAAGGCATTTATTGGGAAGATATTAGGGGATGTGCCGGTTGATAAAAGGCTCATGGGGACAGCCGCCATGGTGAGTGCTTCCATATTAAAGGGCGCTGATATTGTGCGCGTACACGATGTGAGGGAGATGTCGGAGGTGGCAAGGGCGGCATTTGCCCTCAGGGGCGCAGCGCAGCCATTAAGATGAAAGTACTAACCATATGCGGCCCAACATGCGTTGGAAAGACCGGTGTGACGATTGTCCTTGCGCAGAGGCTTAACGCTGAAATCGTAAGTGCGGATTCGATGCAGGTATATAAAGGGATGGATATTGGTACGGCAAAGCCGACAGCAGACCAAAGGTCACTGGTTGCCCACCATATGATAGACATAGCCGGGCCAACAGACACATACAGCACGGGCAGGTACGTATCTGATGCAGCCCTGATAATGGAAGACATTACCGCAAGGGGCAAGCGCCCGATAGTAAGCGGCGGCACCGGCCTTTATATCAGGGCAATGTCAAAAGGGCTTTTCTCAGCGCCGTCGGCGGACTGGGAGCTAAGAAATAATCTGATGAGTGCCGAGGCGCAGACGCCCGGCTTCCTGTATAACTATCTCGGCAGTATAGACCCCAAAAGTGCTGAGAAGATAAACCCCAACGACCACCGCAGGGTCATTCGTGCCATAGAGGTATGCCTCAAGTGCGGCACCACTATGTCAAAACTGCAAATGGAAATGACAAGGCCGCTTCCCTATGAGTTTATAAAAATATGCCTGACAAGACAGAGGGATGAGTTATATGCGATGATAAACGAACGAGTCGATATGATGCTGGCATCTGGCCTCGTAGAAGAGGCTGAAACACTGTTCAGGCTGCCGCTTGCCCACACACCTATGCAGGCAATCGGCTACAAAGAGCTCTTCGCGTACTTCAGGGGGGAGACAGGATTAGCAGAGGCCGTGTTAAAAATAAAACAGGCAACACGCAGATATGCCAAGAGACAGATATGCTGGTTTAAGAGCGAACCAGACATTTTGTGCCTTGATATAACTGGTATATCAGACGAAAAAGAGATTTTGCATAAAATTATCCCTCACCTTCCAATTTAACCGCTTGAATTATTTAGAAAAATAATTTATAGTAAATAAAAATAAGGAGATATGACAATGGCAGCAGCTAAGGGTACAACCCTGCAGGATACGTATTTGAACTTTCTCAGGAAAGAAAAAATGCCGGTTATGATATATTTAGTTAACGGGGTGAAATTGAAGGGCGTAATCAAGGGGTTTGACAGCTTTGTAATAATACTGAAAGATATTAAGCAGCAGCTGATCTATAAGCACTCAATTTCATCGATAGTGCCGGAGGGGGAGGTAAACCTAAGGGATGAGGAAATTGCAGAGACATAAGACAGCGAAAAAAATATAGCGGTAAAGGAGATATACAAATGATTAAATTCATGCACAAGTATGCGAAGTTTTTTTATGTGTTTTTCTTTTTGATAATCATATCCTTCATATTCTTTTACGTTGGCCCGATAGACAAGTCCTTAGAGCAGCTCGCCCTTGTAGAGATAGGGGAAAAGAAAATATACCCTGATGAGTACTGGAGGATGTACGAGAATATGAAAAACTACTACTCCAATGCGCTAAAGGAGAAGTTCACGCCGGAGATGGAAAAGGAACTAAGGCTGAAAGATATAGTCCTTGAGGGAATCATAGACAATGAACTACTTTTATCCGAGGCCATTAATCTTGGCATAAAAGTTACTGATGAAGAGGTTAATGATGCAATAACGCACGACCCCTCATTTATCAGAGACGGGGTGTTCAGAAAGGAAATATACCTGAGAACCCTTGAGTTAAGCAGACTTAATCCCAGATACTTTGAGCAGAAAAAACGTGATGACCTGACAATTCAAAAAATGAGGAGATTAATAGAACTTGCGGCAAATACCAAAGCAGAGATACCGAAAGAGTTTGCCGGAGCGTTGAAAGGCAATGAACAGGCGATGGAATCAATTATGAAGTCAATTCAGGATGAACAAAAGGCGAAGACTTTAAGGTCATACATGCAGGGGCTGAGAAAGATAATCCCTGTGAAGGTAAGAGCTGAGTTGATTGCCTGGGAGGGCGGTGATGGCGCAAAACCGGTCGTTTAAACCAAGAAGACCAATTAAAAAGGTCACTGACAGTAACAAGTCCGTCGAGGAAATAATTCGGGAGCTGAAGGCAGCAAGTCAAAACACAAACAGTAATTACCGGCAGCAGTCGCTTCAAATTCACGGTCTGATATGTGCAAAGTGCGGCCGTGAATTCGACGAAAAAAACAAGAACCAGTTAACGGTGCATCACAAAGACGGCAACCACAATAACAACCCCCAGGACGGTTCAAACTGGGAAAATCTGTGTGCCTATTGCCATGACGACGAACACACAAGGGGACTGCTAGGTGATTATATAGCCGGAAAATAAAAAAAGTATATGTCGGCAGGTAATAAATATTATAAAAGTGAAGATTTTACTTTAAGAAATTTGGTAGAATTGTGGTCAGGTTTTATATATGGGTTCTGTGAAAAGGGAGGACGCATGGGAAAAAGGCTTATTTTACCGGTCTTACTGACAGTATTATCGGTGTTCTTAGTGCAAAATATAGCATCAGCCGCCTTGTACAGATGGATTGACAAGGGCGGGCGTTCTCACGTAACCGATTATCCACCGCCCAACGAAGATGATGTAGAGACTAAGGAACCCGAAAAGCCTGAGGCAGCACCCGACGCAAAGACCAAACCCGCTGCACCTGTTACGAAAGCAACACCTCTTCCAGGAACGCCGCCGCCTGTTACTGCGGTAACACCACCGCCCTCTGCAGCGGTTACACCTGCGCCTCATGCGGCTGCACAACCGCCGGTTGCTACGGCAGCGCCCGTGCCCGTTCAGCCTTCGGTCACTCCCGCCCCAAAGCCCACGGCGAGGACATTACCAAAGCCCAAGATGCAGTCACCGGATACAGGCATGCCACTGCCGAAGAACTTGCCTTTTAATCCGAAGACACTTATTCTGATTGTCTTTGGAATCATAGGCTTTATCGTCCTTGGTTTTATATTTCACAGCTATTACTTTTATAAGATTGCCGTCCGATTGGACGTTCCTATGCCATGGATGGCATGGATACCGATTCTCAACTTGTATACGAAGGTTCAGGCCGCTGATAAGCCATTGTGGTGGATTCTGATTATATTTGTTTTACCAATACTTGAAGTTGTGCCGTGGATGAGTATATGTGAGAGGCTTGGGATTAATAAGAAATATGGATTATTGAGCCTTGCAATTTTAATTGGGCCGGTAGTGATGGCCGTAGGCGGCGTTTTTGCCTCATTATTCCCTGGTTCCTTATCGCTTGTCATACTTGTTATTGCAATGATTCTTTTTGCACTGTCACTGTTGGCAGTTCTTGCACAACCGGCTATCTGTTACTGGGCAGCGAATAAGGCGGAAAGGACGGATTCGTCATATGTGCCTATGGGTCAGTCTGCCTCTTCGCCGGATTATGAACAAGATACTGTGCCATTAGCCAAGCCAAACTATGAAGAGGCAGGCTCTGGTGCGTCGGCACCTATTGCAGCCGGTGTCGCAGCCGGTGCAGCACTGGGGGCAGGGCTTCTTTCTGGCAAAGACGCATACGCCCACAATACTGACGACGAAGAAACCGTAGGCATTCAGCATCATGGCGACCACGAGGCATTCAATGAAAATATCCACTCCGGTATCAGGCACGGTATCAGCTTAGATGAGGACCAGGGCACGGCTGACTCCGAGGCACTTACAATAGACCCTGAGGCCTTTACGTTAGACCCTGAGGCTGTTACAATAGACCCTGAGGCCATTACTATGGAACCAGATGCCTTTACCGTAGACCCCGAGGCTGTTACAATAGACCCCGAGGCCATTACTATGGAGCCAGATGCCTTTACGGTAGACCCAGAGGCCTTTACTGTAGATGCGGCTGCCCTGAAGTCAGGCATCGATGAGCCTCCTGTTGCGTCGCCTGATGATATCACGGTTGATTATGGAAAAGAGGGAGATATAGATTTTACAATTGATGACATCACCAATGACGGCGTACCAGCAGATAATGAAGATATAAGCATTTTATCTCAACCTGAGCAGGATGGAGAATACAAGTTCGACATTGACTCCATGTCTGATATTAAACTGAGCGATGATATGCCGGAAGCGGAAACTCAGCAGGAGGCCATGCCTGAGTTTAAGTTTCAGCTTGAGGTGGATGATTTGCCCGATTCTGACTCAGGTAATTATGACCTCAAAGAAAGTGAGCACGTGCTGGACAGTGATATTCAACTTGAGAGGGAGGAATTTCCCTCAGAGTTGAGCGTTAGTTCAGACCATAGTTTAGAGTTGGAAATAGAAGACGGTGGCGCTATATCAGCCGACTTCAGCGCAATTGATGAGGCTCTGTCCGAAACAGTTGAATCAACCGCCGCAGTGGAGGAGGGAGAGTTTCAACTGCCTGCTGAGTTTTCTCTTGAAATAGCCGGGGCCTCTTCGGAGCTGCCAGAAATGGTAATAGAGCTTAGTCCAGGGGATAGTGCTGAACCAGTGTTAAATATACCCTTTGAGTTAGAGTTGGACCATCCTATGGAGGACGAGGCCGGTAATCTGAAAATAGACACCAGCGATTTCAACTCACTCTCAGCGCTGGTAGATATGGAAATAGCGCAGGAGACCGGCGGTACTACCGAACAGGAGTACGAGATATCATTGGAGCCAGAATTGGAGCCTGAGCCTGAGGCTGCCCCAATTGTGCAGCCTAAGCCCAAAAAAGGGGCTAAATCTAAAAAGGAGGCTGTCCCAGAAGTGCCAGAAGTGCCAGAAGCGCTAAAACAGCCGGAGCCTGACCTTGCCCCTGAAGTGCAGCCTAAATCTAAAAAAGGTGCTAAATCTAAAAAGGATGCAAGACCTGAAATCATGGTTATCCCTGAAGTGCCGGATATCCCTGAAGTACCGGCAGAGCCTGAAGTGGTAGTAAAGCCAGTTATGCCGATTAAGCCGATTATGCCGCCAAAACCAGCAGCGCCGCCAAAACCAGATAGTGAAAGAACAATAGAAGATATCTTAATAGCCGGATTAAAGCTGGAACTTGATGAGACACACAACATAGACGATGGTCATAAGGAGGAAAAACCATGAAGGGAGACTTCCTGAAGGCGATGCAGTTTCGCCACGCTTGTAAAATATTTGATGCAGAGAAAAAGATACCGGATGAAGACCTCCGGTTTATTCTTGAGGCAGGGCGTCTCAGCCCTTCGTCTTTCGGCTTAGAACAGTGGAGGTTTATCGTAGTACGCACACAGGAGTTAAAAGAAAAGCTGAAAGAGGCATGTTTTAATCAGGTACAGCTTTCGACATGCAGTGACGCGGTAGTAATAGCGGCAAAAATAGAAGAGTTACTGCCGGGGTCTGAATATGTAGAGGCGCGCTTTGCCTGCCTTGCTGACCGCCCGGAGGTGCTTAAGTGGGTAAGAGACTTTTACGCCAGTTATTACTCAGGCATAAATATCAGCCAATGGAGCATAACACAGTGTCACATAGCGGCGGCGAACATGATGACGGCTGCCGCTGCCATCGGCATAGATTCGTGTCCGATTGGTGGGTTTTCTCTGTCTAAGGTAATGGAGGCGCTTGGCCTTGATGAGGTAAAGCATACTGTTGCGCTGATTGTTCCCTTTGGTTACAGGGTGAACCCTCAGCCACAAAAATATAGGCTGGCCTTTGATGACCTGGTTGAGTATAGATAGTTGGTCAGCGTGAAGACAAATATGGCAAACTCCAGAGATGACAGGCCTCTGTATACAATAGGGGTTGCAGCAGAGCTGGCAGGGATAACCGATCAGACGCTGAGGCTGTATGAAAAGCACGGTCTAATTAAGCCCTCACGAAAAAACAAGAACCGTTTCTACTCAGAAAACGATATTAAATGGCTCAATTGCATCAGAGACCTGATACACGACAGGAAGATAAGTATTGAGGGGCTAAAGCTCTTGCTTGACTATGCCCCGTGCTGGGAGATAACCAAGTGTCCGGAACAGGTACGCCAGCACTGTTCAGCGTTTGTCGATAAGTCGATTCCATGCTGGGAGCTTAATAAAAAGAGGTGTGGTCACGACAATAAAATGACGTGTTCAAGCTGTGTTGTCTATCTTGGGAAGGTGAAGTTGGATACAATATAGCGCTGCCTGAATTTTTAAATCAAATCAAATGATTTATAAATGACACATGTTGACATATTATTGTGGTTAGATATAATCTAGGAGTGAGTACTATGGAGGTGTTATGGCTGAGGTAAAGCCTGCAAAGCCCGTAAAAAAGGCATTTAAAGTGGGTGGGAGTGTTTCCCCGAAGGACCTTGTGGTGTTTACAAGGCAGTTCTCTACTATGATAGACGCCGGTTTACCTCTTGTCCAGGCGCTTGATATACTTTCAGTACAGACTGAAAGCCCCGCGTTTCGGGCAATTATTGCCAATATGAAAGAAGACGTCGAAAGTGGTACAACCTTCGCCGACGCGGTAAAAAAACATCCAAAAGTCTTTGACGAGCTGTATGCTAACATGGTGCAGGCCGGCGAATTAGGCGGTATTCTTGATTCGGTGCTGCAGAATCTTGCCGATTATATAGAGAAGGCCCTCAGACTGAAAAAGAAGGTCAAGGGCGCTATGACCTATCCTGTGGTAATTATTTCGATAGCCGTTGTCTGTATCGGCGTTATAATGGTGTTTGTTGTGCCGACATTTGCAAAGATGTTTGCCTCATTAGGCGGTACGCTGCCTGCCCCTACGAGGATAATTATTGCGATGAGTAATTTCATAGCCGGCTGGGGCGGCGTAATAATTGTGGTTGTGATAGTGGCGCTTACGTTTATATACAAACAAATACGAAGTACCGATAAGGGCAAGTATGCCACAGACCAGATATTCTTAAAGCTGCCCGTGTTTGGAGTGCTTATACAGAAAGTTGCTGTGGCAAAATTTACCAGAACGCTTGGCACACTAATCAGAAGCGGTGTGCCCATACTGGAAGCGCTTGAAAATACCGCGAAGACATCAGGTAACAAGGTAGTGGAGAGGACTATAAACATCGTCAGAAGCTCGGTAACAGAGGGTCAGACAATAGTCGAGCCATTGTCGAAGTCGAAGGTGTTCCCGCCGATGGTAACCAGCATGGTATCTATTGGTGAGTCAACGGGTGCGCTTGATTCTATGCTCTCCAAGATAGCTGATTTTTATGATGAGGAGGTTGACCAGGCCGTCTCAAACCTCACAGCCCTGATGGAACCGATGATGATAGTGTTTCTTGGCGGCACGGTTGGCTTTACAGTTGTTGCCATGTATCTGCCGATATTTAAGATGGTAACACTGATTAAGTAACCTGCAAGTGGAAATTACCAAGCTCAGGTCGTTGATCCTCCTGAGGGTCTTTATTACGTATCTGCTCTTGGCCTCGTTTTTTCTTTATGACCAGAAGTTTGTAATCTTTATATATCCGATGTTTCTTTCCTATCTTGCGGCCTCTATTTTTTTTCTGACCATCATATATCTTGTAATTTTTAAAGTCCTTCAGAAGTCATATGAAAAATCAGATGAAAAGTCCAGCAGTGCCGTAGAGAAATCATTTTATCACTTTACATATTTTCAAGTAATATTCGATATATTTTTAATTATCACATTGATTTTGATAACCGGCGGGATAGATAGCTGGTTTTCTTTTCTTTTGCTTGTAAACATAATAAGCGCTGGGATTACGCTGGGAAAGCGGACGATTTTAATTGTAGCCGGTCTCAGCGGTATTTTATATGGCATCGCCCTGGAGCTGCAGTTCTACCAGATATTAAAAGTGCCATATGTGAGAAGTCTGAGTCCGAAGGATTTCTTTTATAATATATTTGCCAACATAACAGCCCTTTTCTTAATCGCCTACCTTAGCCGCAACCTGCTGATAAATCTTGAGCGGACGTCAACCACTCTGATAAAAACCGAGCGGGACTTCAGCGACCTCTATGCCTTTCACCGTGAGGTTATAGAAAACATACCTAACGGCCTGCTCTACACAGACACTGAAGGCAGCATTATGTTGTTCAACCGCCCGGCTGAGGAGATAACCGGTATCAACCGTGAAGCGGCAGTGGGGATGACAATCACGGAGGTATTTGATTTTGTCATACTTCCGGTAAAGAAGGGGATATATAAGGGAACAATGACGGCAACCCATAAGATAATCGAATTAAAACTCTCCGAACACAAGGACAACACAGGCCAAATGATGGGATTTGTTATTACCTTTGAGGACTTGACAAAGATAACAGAGCTGGAGCGGGAAATGAAGGAAAAAGAAAAACTCGCGGCCATTGGAGAACTCTCAGCAAACATAGCCCATGAGATAAGAAACCCCCTGGCTGCCCTGCGCGCCTCTATTGAGATGCTAAGAGAAGGAAAAGTCCCAGCGGACAAGATGGCAAGGGTTATGGAAATAGCCCTCTATGAAATGGACAGGCTTAATAAGATTATCACTGATTTCCTTGTCTATTCAAATCCACGCCCGCCAGAGTTCAAAATAATCTCTATCACAGCCGTACTAAGAGAGACCATTGAGATGCTTCGAAACTCCCTAGTTGGGCAAACAGGACAAACAGGACAAACAGGGCAAGACACCAGCGCTCTACAGCTAATTGCCTCCGGTATAGATGACGATTTGACAATAAGTGGTGACAAGGACAAACTTAAGCAGGTATTTTGGAACTTGTGCCTGAACGCGGTGCAGTCGTTCGGATGTCCTGTGGCTGAAGCCCTTGACAAGCGGATTGTGATAGATGCTAAAGCCCTGCAAGGTTATGTTAGAATAACGTTTGAAGACAATGGCGGCGGCATAAACCCGGATACATTAACAAAGATATTTTATCCATTTTTTACGACAAAAAAAGGAGGTTCAGGGCTGGGCCTTGCCATAGTATACAGGATTATACAGGACCATATGGGCAGGATAACAGTGAGCAGCATCGAGGGGGAGGGTACAACCTTCACAATAATATTGCCAATGGCTCAATGATGGAGGGTATTTAAAAATGAATCAGGGCAAGATACTCGTAGTAGAAGACGAAAAAAGCATGAACGATATACTAAAACTCCTGCTTGAGGGCGAGGGCTATGACGTTATAAGCGCGTATGACGGCAGAGAAGGCCTTGAAATTCTGAAAAAAGACATCTTCGATATCGTAATAACAGACATTAAAATGCCGCTTGGCAGCGGTCATGAGATATTAAAAGGCGTCAAGGAACTCTCCCCTGAGACGATGGTGTTGATGATAACCGCCTTTGGTACGACAGAAGACGCAATAGAGGCAATGAAATCCGGCGCATATGATTATATAAACAAGCCGTTTAAGATAGACGAGATCAGGCTAATAGTCAAAAATGCCCTTGAGAGGCGTCTCTTAAGCCGGGAGGTCAAAAACCTCCGCTCACAGGTAGTGTTCACGTTTCAAAAGGTGGCAGGTAAGAGTAAGGCGATTCGTGACCTGCTCTTAAGCATTCCCAAGGTTGCAGAGAGCAGCGCCAATGTGCTGATAACAGGCGAAAGCGGCTGCGGTAAGGAGCTTATCGCACGTGCTATCCACAACCTCAGTAAGCGCGTTGCCAAGGAATTTATCCCAATAAACTGCGCTGCCCTTCCTGAAGGACTTCTTGAGAGTGAGCTTTTTGGCTATATGAGAGGTTCGTTCACAGGGGCGAATTCAAATAAAACCGGACTGTTTGAGGCGGCTGACGGCGGCATTATATTCCTCGATGAAATAGGCGATATGCCGCTAAACCTCCAGGCCAAACTTCTACGTGTTCTTGAGGACGGCTCATTCAGGCGCATAGGTGGCACTAAAGACATAACTGTTGATGTGAGGATTATCTCTGCAACAAATAAGATTTTAAAAGACGAGGCGGCAGCAGGCAGATTCAGGGCTGACTTGTTTTACAGATTAAATGTCATCCCCATACACCTGCCCCCGCTCAGGGATAGAAAGGAAGACATTCCCGTGTTGATTGACCACTATTTGGATAAAAACAATGCTGCACATGTGAAGTTCACACGCGGGGCAATAGATGTGATGATGAAATACCCGTGGCCTGGTAATGTCAGGGAACTTGAGAATACCCTTGACCGGCTGCTTACTTTTACTGATAAATCTGTAATTACAGAGGAAGAAATCCCCGAAGATATACGCTCTGGTCAGACTGTGTCACAGCCTGTGCCTTGTTTAGAGGGTGTTAAGTTCATAGAGGGTGTCGAGTTCTCAGAAGGTGGTGTATCGCTTGATGATATACTGATGGAGACCGAAAAAAGGTATCTGCTTATGGCGCTTGAAAAGGCAGGTGGCAGTAAGACAGACGCTGCAAGGCTCCTTAATATCTCGTTCAGGCAGTTCAGGCACAGGCTGAAAAAATATGGCATAAATTGATTTACGTTGCGTAACGCGGCGCACTGTGATACAATATACGCGATATTATTCAAAAGGGGGACGGCTTGGAAATAAGGATTGTTGAAAATATATCTTTGACTGATATAAAGGCAGACGTACTGATCTTACCGTTTACAGAAGATTATAAGGGCAGCGTGTACGCAGGGCTTGATGATGAGACCGCGGGTTTGATAAAACACGTACTTGACACAAAGGAATTCACCGGCAAGCACACAGAGCTGACCCTCCTGCACACGAAGACCGGCAGGGTTGTCCTTGTTGGATTAGGCAAGGCAGAACAGTTAACGGCAGAAAGGCTGAGAAGGGTCGGCGGCAAGGTCTTTATTTCAAAATATCTCAAAGGGCATGAAGTCATCTCAGCAGCCCTTTCAGCGGCGATATTTAAGGAGCTGAGGATATTAGACGGCGCGCAGCATAGTGCGGCATTCTATTTTGTTGAAGGTGGTGTGTTAAGCAGCTACGAGTTCAGGAGGTATAAAAGGCCTGAAAAAGACCAGCCCCAAAGTCTGAAAACCCTGACAGTGCTTGATGCCGCTCAATCTGATAATTCGGCTGATTCAATGAAATGGCTTGACACCGTTATCCCTGCCGTAAGTTTTGCCCGCGATTTAGTGAACACGCCGTCATCTGATATGACACCGACGATACTGGCAGAAACGGCGAAGTCCCTCTCCGGCAAACTTGTAAAGGTAAATATACTGGATGCCTGGGATGCAAAAAAAGAGGGTATGTGGTCATACCTGTCTGTGTCGAAGGGATCGGCAGAACCTCCGAAGTTTATAGTCATAGAGTACTATGGCGGCCCGGTAAAAATGCCCCCTGTAGCGATAATTGGCAAATCCATCACATTTGACAGCGGTGGGCTGTCTCTGAAGCCTGCTGATGGGATGGAAAAGATGAAATACGATATGGCAGGCGGGGCTGCTGCCCTGGGGATAATAAAGGCGGCGTCGGAGCTGTCGCTTGATATAAATTTGGTAGCAGTGCTGCCAGCAACTGAGAACATGCCGGGAGGCAATGCCACACGCCCCGGCGATGTGGTTACCGCTATCACCGGCAAGACCATCGAGATACTAAATACGGACGCCGAGGGACGCCTTGTCCTTGCCGACGCAATTGGCTATGCGATAAAACACTACAAGCCAGCCGTTATAATCGACATGGCCACACTGACCGGTGCGTGTTCAATAGCGCTTGGTAACGAGGCCATAGCTATGATGGGAAATAACGAAGCCCTCATGGACGAACTGAAAAAGGCATCCAAAGAGACGTATGAGCGTGTGTGGCAGATGCCGCTTTACGAGGAATACAAGGACTATCTCAAGAGCGACATAGCCGACATAAAAAACATCGGGGGAAGGACAGGCGGGCTTGTCACTGCCGCGTATTTTCTCAGTGAATTCGTAACAGATACCCCGTGGGTACATCTGGACATAGCCTCTACTGCATTTGCCGACAAAGATAAACCATACATACGTAAAGGGGCAACGGGCATAGGGGTCAGACTGATAATGAATTATCTCTTAAATAGGCATGATTAAGACAACATATAAAAAAATAAACGCATACACAACCAAAGACGGCTCAGAGATAAGGGAACTGATGCACCCCCAGGTTCACGGAAACAAAAAACAGAGCCTGGCCGAGGCAATTGTAAAACTCAACGGGCAGACCAGTCTGCACAAACATGAGCTGACAGAGGAGATATATTACTTTACAGCAGGCAGGGGGCTTATGACGCTTGGCGGGGATGTGTTTGAGGTCTCAGCAGGTGACACCGTATGTATTGAGCCAGGCACGCCGCACAAGCTCAAAAACACGGGCACAGTTCCAATAAAAGTACTTTGCGCATGTGTGCCGCCGTACAGCCATGAAGACACTGTAATCGTAACAGAGCCGGGCATGTCTGCTGGGCAGTAAGAGACTGATAGGGGGGATGCCAAATGGAAGGGCAAAAGGCTGTTGAGTTTACATTAGCGGGAATAGATGCAAATGGTCAGGAGAGGGATTTTCAACTGAGCGATTTATTGCAAGAGGCCAAACATCTTGTACTATATTTCTATCCAAGAGATAACACCCCGGGCTGCACACAAGAGGCATGTGACTTCAGAGACAGCTTAAATATAATCCTTCCGTATGCCCGTGTGGCGGGTGTGAGCGCTGATTCACTGGAAAGCCATAAGAAGTTCAAAGAGAAATATGCGCTTAATTTTCCGCTCTTGAGTGACCCGCAGCACAAGGTAATGGAACTCTACGGCGCATGGGGGCAGAAGACCTCATACGGGAAGACAACAACGGGGACAATCCGCTCAACTGTGATAATAGCCCATGACGGCACGATAATAAAACACTACAAAGCGGTCAAGGCCAAAGGCCACGCACTGAGAGTTGTAGAAGACCTGAAGAGGATTTCACAGTGAAGCCCAATAGCCCGAAATGCCCAAAATATTTGAGAAGCCAAATATGCCAGAATTGATAGTTATATCAGAGGTTAAACTTCCGGCAGCGCTTGACCACCTGCGTGAGTTTTTGGATGCTGCCGCCTCATGCGCCCACGCCCATGGATTCACAGCCGAGCGGGTAGGGGAGGTTGAGTTAGTTATTGAGGAGGCATTTGTTAATATTGCATCATATGCCTATGAAGGGCAGCCCCCCGGCACTGCCGAAATGGTTATAAAGGTGGATGAGGCAGGGGATTTGCATGTTGAGTTAATAGATGAGGGTGTGCCGTTTGATTCGACGGCTGTTGCCGAACCTGATTTAGAAGCCGATATAGACAATAGAAAGATAGGCGGGCTTGGGATTTTTTTTATGAAACAGCTTATGGATGATGTTAGTTACAGCCGCGAAGACGGTAAAAATATTCTGAGATTTACCGTTGCCCGCACCGCGTGAAACATGCTGGAATGCAGGCCGAAAGACACACCCAACGGCGGTTTTAGAGAAAACTGCCCGCACTGCGGCGTAGTCTTCGACTCCCCTGATGAGTTATTTACGCACCTGTTTACGTTTCATTCGTGTTGAGCAGATTAATAAGAGCTGCCGTGAGCAGTCATGAAAAAATAATTTGACTTTATTAAATCATACAATTATAATATGTATGGGTTGGTATAGTGATAGGGGACTATCTCAGAAAAAGCCGTCAGGCGGCGAATTTGTCATTGGAGGATGTATCCGCAACGACAATGATAAAGCTGTCCTATCTGAAGGCATTGGAAGACGAAGACTTTAAGGCATTGCCCTGTGAAGTATTCACAAAAGGTTATATCCGCGTATATTTAGAGTCCTTAAATATGGACAGTACAGAGGGTTTGAGGATTTTACAGGAGGATGGATTTTATCCAGTTAAATCACAAGTTAAATTAAATACCTCTAAATATGCTAGCAGCGTAAAAATTGATACCGGCGGGCCAGAACAACCGGCAAAGCAGCCAACAAACTTGCTTGAGAACAACACTACAGATTACACGCGCCATTTGGTTTATTTGATAGTGTTCTTGGCTTTTTTGGCCGTTATCGTATATTCTTCGGCAAAAATATTCAGTGCTGCCAAAGAAGGGAATACTGCTGTAACCAGTTCAGTTGGCAGCAGTGACAACCAGGCACTAAGAAATGGAAAGTCGCCTGACCTTCAGCCTGACAGTGCAAAAAACTCAGAAAAAACGCCAGTTATAGTCGAGAAAAAGGCCGTCTCAAAATTACCGGATACAAAAAAAACAACCAAAAAACCATCTGACAAAATAAAAGAGTCAATGAACATATTAAATATGTCAACCGCTGAGGCAAGTACCCAAACCCAGCCGCAGGCACCAGTAATAAATAAGCCGGAACTAAAGGATATGTCCAAGGCCGTACAAAAGATGAAGGCAATGACAGCATCGCTTAAGTCTCTAAAGACAGCCGTAGAAAAGGCTAAATCAGCCGGGCAAAAGCCACCGCTTGACTCAAGCAAATCTGAAAGCCCAGCAGCAGCCCCAACTCCAGCAGAAGTTCAGTCGGCAGATGTGCCTGTGCAAACACCTGAAAAGCCAGATGTCAAAAACATGGCTGCCACACCAACTGCATTGACAGGCGAAAAAGAGCTGAACGGCACAGTTGTAGCCGGTGCTGAGACATTCTCCTACAGCGGTGAATCAGGTGGATCAAGTGATGGAGGCAGTATTGGTGCCGTTGATGTGTTAAATATGCAGCAACCAGAGGCAGATAAGCCCGAATTGACCGTGACAGGCGATACTAATTAGAAAAAGACTCCCCCCCACTTTGACGCCCTGACCAACAGTCTCCAAAATATTGACAATACCCACGTAATGTTGTTATAGTACCACTGTGCTGGACAAGAAGAAACTTTTTGTAGTTATTGCGGCGCTCATGACTGGTTCTGCGGCCTTGTTAGCGTTTATTGCGATTAGTCTGAGCGTTGAGAAGGTATTACTTGTGGGGATTTTTGTTGCCCTTGGTATTATCATGTCGGCGGTTATATATGGCGTGGTAAGCTCTATGGTTGCGAATTCTTCAGTGAATGAGATACTGCCTAATGAGGCAGTGCCTGAAGTTAAGGCAGTACCTGAGATTCAGGCAGCGCCCGCCTTCGAGCCTAAATCCGCCCAAACACTTATGATCTTGCAGAAAAAGGGGCGCCTGATAGACTTCCTTCAGGAGGATGTCAGCGGATTCAGCGACGCTCAAATTGGCAACGCAGTTAGGGCGATTCACTCAGGATGCAGGGAGGCCATTACGGAATATATAAAAATCGAACCAGTCAGGCACGAACCCGAAGGTAATGATGTAACGGTGGAGGCAGGCTTTGACCCATCGGCAGTCAGACTAACGGGCAATGTTACAGGGCAGCCCCCGTTTCGCGGTGTGCTGAGGCACTGTGGCTGGCGTGTTGTTAAGACGTCTTTGCCTGAGATTTCCGGCGGTCAGGACCTCAGCATTGTAGAGCCTGCAGAGGTTGAAATCCTTTAATGTGTTAAATTGAGATGTGTTCCCGATAAAATTCCCGCCTTTTACAGGAGTTACCGATGAAAAATTCACCATTTATAGTTGGAATAGATTTAGGGACGACCAACTGTGTCGTTTCGTATATAGATACACTGAAGGACGATACTCAGTGTAATCTCTTTGAAATACCGCAGGTTACAGACATTGGAATGGTAGAAAAGCTACAGTCGTTGCCGTCGTTTCTATATATGCCGCTTGAGTCTGAAAGGCCTGAGATAAGTTATAAGCTGCCGTGGGCTGCACCTGAAGCTATGAAAAATGTCACCGGCAAGTATGCCCTTACGCGCGGCGCACAGGCCCCAACCCGCGTCATTTCCTCGGCAAAGTCGTGGCTGTGTCATTCAGGGGTTGACAGGAACTCCCCTATACTGCCGTGGAACGTTACAGACGCGGCTGAGAAGCTCTCTCCAGTAGCGGTATCAGCGGCATACTTAAATCATATACGGCTGGCGTGGAACCACACTATGGCCTCCACAGACAAAGCAAATGAACTGGAGGCACAGGACATTTACCTTACTGTCCCCGCATCGTTTGACGCCGCCGCGCGTGAACTTACAGTGAAGGCCGCCGCCGCCGCAGGTCTTGCCGATGTTAATCTGATTGAGGAACCGCTGAGTGCCTTTTACGCCTGGGTAAATGGGAATGCCGATGGCTGGAGGAAGGATGTTGCGGTTGGCGATATAGTCGTGGTGTGTGATATAGGGGGCGGAACGACAGATTTCAGCCTTATTGAGGTGTGTGAGGAAGACGGCGAGCTGGTCTTAAAGAGAATCGCCGTTGGTGACCATATACTGCTTGGCGGCGATAACATGGACCTTACGCTTGCCTATGCGGTTAAAAAGAAATTTAACGACGAAGGAGTAAACATTGATTCACATCAGATGCTGGGCCTGATTCACAGCTGCCGCGACGCAAAGGAAAAGATACTCAGCGACACTGCGTGTGCCAGTGCAGATATCGTAGTGCTTGGGCGCGGGCGGTCTGTCGTTGGCGGCACAATAAAGACCGTTCTGGAAAGACAAGAGGTAGAGCAATCAATTGTGGAAGGATTCTTCCCCAAATGCACTATTAAAGACAACCCCATCGAGAGACGCGCGTCGGGCTTTAAAGAACTTGGCCTTCAGTATTCGTCTGACTCGGCGGTGACGAAGTTTTTATCAAAATTCCTTAAGCAGCACCTTGGGGCTAAAGAGACTGAAAAGTCATTTATTCATCCCACGAAGATATTATTTAACGGCGGCGTAACAAAGGGTATATCGCTGCGGGAGCGGGTCAGGGAAGTCCTCAGCGGGTGGTTAGAGGCAGAAGGCGCCCAGGCAGTAACACTGCTTGCCGGAGATGACCCCGATACTGCCGTTGCCAATGGGGCTGCCTACTATGGGTTTACAAAAAGAGGAAAGGGCATCAGGGTAAGAGGCGGTGCGGGGCGGGCTTACTACATTGGGG
Source organism: Candidatus Magnetominusculus xianensis (assembly GCA_001541255.1). GTDB lineage: Bacteria > Nitrospirota > Thermodesulfovibrionia > Thermodesulfovibrionales > Magnetobacteriaceae > Magnetominusculus > Magnetominusculus xianensis. The sequence continues at coordinate 25,181 of LNQR01000019.1, read as the reverse complement.
TTGAGACCTCTATGCCGGCTGTGCCGGGGATGCCCACGCCGGTTAAGGCCGTCTGCGTTGTGCCGTTTGGGATGGAAGAGGGCACAGATACGGGTATTGCAGGGCATGTGTTTGGCCTTGTTGTCGGTGAGCAGTCGGTGTTCAGATTTTTTGGCTCAAACATCAGAAAAGAAGACACGCCCGGGCAGGTGCTTGACGAATGGGATGAGACAGAGCTGTCAGAGCTTGCCTCATTAGAGGCCACACTTGAGGCAGATGGAAACGCCGGTGGAAGTGAGGGTGCTGTGGTGCCAGTGAAGATTCATAGTTATCTGACAGAGATAGGGACGCTTGAACTGTGGTGTGAGGCGCTTGAGGGACAGCGCAAGTGGAAGCTCGAGTTCAGTGTCCGGCAAGAGGGCCGGCAAGAGGATTAGTGTCAGGGCGCTCCCGATATATCATAGGCATAGACCTTGGCACGACAAACTCCTCAGTCTCGTATGCCGATACAGAGGTCGGCGAAGAGATACACATATTTGAAATCCCACAGTTGACAGGCGAAGGACAGGTTAAGGAATGCCCCCAGCTGCCGTCATTTTTATATCTGCCAACCCAATACGAACTCACTTCGTGTGTACTGCCGTGGTCAAAAGACACGTCCGGTATTGTTGGCGAGTATGCCAGGGTGAAAGGCGCTATGGCACCGTTAAATCTTGTCACATCGGCAAAGTCATGGCTCTGCCACAGCCGCGTAGGGCGCAAATCTCCGATTTTACCCTGGGGAAGGCAAGACTCAGCCGGTGGGAAGCTCTCACCTGTTGAGGCGTCAAGCCGCTACCTGAGACACATCAAAGAGGCGTGGGACTACTGTATTGCCCGTGGAGATGTAAAGCATAAACTGGAAAATCAGACTGTTGTAATCACCATACCGGCGTCGTTTGACGAATCTGCAAGGGAGTTGACCTCTGAGGCGGCAAAAATAGCGGGCATTAGGACATTCTCAATGCTTGAAGAGCCGCAGGCGGCTTTTTACTCATGGCTTTCTGTGCATGAAGAAAACTGGCAGGAGTTCATTAAATTATACCAACTGATCCTTGTTTTTGATGTTGGCGGCGGGACGACGGACTTTAATCTTATCACGCTGAAGGAGCTTGGCGGTCTTCCGGTGTTTCAGCGAATGGCAGTTGGAGACCATCTGATGCTAGGCGGTGATAACATGGACCTTGCCCTGGCAATGGAGATGGAGGCGCGAATATTACCTGGAGGGAAACGCACGCTTGGCATTCAGGGCTGGGTGTCGCTGTCTGAGCAGTGCAGGGCAGCAAAGGAACAGCTCCTTTGTGATACGCAAGGAAGAGCTGAGACACCAGGGGCTGTTGACATTTCCATTCTTGGTACAGGGCGCAGCGTCATAGGCGGCGCTGTAAAAGGACAGATCACCTATGAAGACGTAAGGCGCGTGACTTTAGAAGGATTCTTCCAGCAGGTCGATAAGTCAGACGAGATTACTAAGGACAAGCGCACAGGATTTCAGGAGCTAGGTCTTCCATACGTGACTGATACGGCAGTGATGAGGCATCTTGCCTCGTTTTTGAAAAGACATGCAGTAAATCCGGCGCTTCCCGTAGTTAGTGACGGTGGAGTGGACATCGTGCGCCCTGATATGGTGTTATTTAACGGCGGGGTCTTCAAGTCGCCGCTTATCAGACAGTGTGCCATCGATGGACTGAGGCATTGGTTTGGAGGTAAGCCTGATTGGGCGCTAGACATACTTGAAAACGACAGGTATGACCACGCGGTATCTTTGGGTGCGGCGTACTATGGACTTGTAAAGAGGCAGGCGGCAGTAGATTCAGGAGTAAATTCCCCCACAAAGAAGATAAAAATATCAGGTGGGCTTGGCAAGGCATACTACATAGCCGTGAAGACCGGCGAAAGCTCTGATGACGACCTCATCGCTGCTGCCTGCATAGTGCCGCGGGGATTTGAAGAAGGCGGAGAGCTGCATATACTTGAGCCTGAGTTCCAGGTTGCCGCCAACACGCCTGTTTCTTTTTCGGTATACTGTTCTTCATACCGGGCAGGTGACAGGCCGGGGGATATTATCAGTGCTGACAGGGATTCCTTTACAGAACTCCCACAGATAAAGACTATCCTGAATTACGGGAAAAAGGCCGTTGCTGCCACAATCCCCGTATCACTTGGCATACGGCTAAACGAATACGGCACGCTTGACGTGTGGTGCGAATCAAAGACAACAACCCATAAGTGGAAACTTGCGTTTGACATACGCAGAGGACCAGACCTGCCAAATCAACCACCGTCGGCACGCGGGGACCTGCACACGCTCAATGAATCAAACATTGACGATGCAGTCAAACTTATAGAGGGCGCATTTACTGGCCAAAATCCAGATGACCTGCCGAGGGCCTTGCCGGGTGTGCTTGGGGTTCATAACAAGGCCGACTGGCCTCTTCCTGCAATCAGAAAGATGTGGGATACGCTGATTCAACTGCGCCAGAGGCGCCTGGTTACGCCGGGGCATGAGGCACGGTGGCTTAATCTTGCGGGCTTCCTGTTGAGACCCGGCTTTGGGCATCCACTGGATGACTGGAGGATAAAGGAACTGTGGAAGCAATTTTCTGAGGGGGTGAAGTACTCGCGCAACGGGCAGTGCCGCAGCGAGTGGTGGATACTGTGGAGGCGTGTTGCCGGAGGACTCAGCACACAGCATCAGGACATTGTCTATAAGCGCATAGCACCGTTTATCATGCAAAAGAAAAAAGGCCCGCGCCTTGAGAGTTCAGAATATGTGGAGCTGTGGATGCTTGTATCAAGTCTTGAACACCTTAGTCCTCAGATAAAGACGGCCCTAGGAGACGAACTGCTTGTAATAATTAAAAAAGAAAAGGGCAGGGTACTGGGAAGCCACTTCTGGTCATTATCAAGACTAGGGGCAAGGGTGAGCTTTTACGGCCAACTGGACAGGCAGGTTACGAAAGAGACTGCAGAGAGGTGGATTGGAGAATGTCTTGCCGTAAGCGATGCAAGACCGGAGGATTCGGCATATGCAATTGCCCAGCTTGCCAGAAAAACCGGAGACAGGACACGGGACATAGATGATGCCCTGCGCGGGGAAATCGTAAAAAAACTCCTGACATATAAACAAGGTAGTTCCCCAGCTAAATGGGCAGGACGCTTTATCAGGCAGATAGAGGAGCTGACACCGCTTGATAACACAGATGAAAACGAAATATTTGGCGAATCCCTCCCGATAGGACTTATCGTAGAACATGCACCTGATGCCGCAAAATAAATGAACACGCCGCTCTTTATAATCCTCACGGCATACATATTAAAGGAGTGCTTCGGGTATTATCTTGAGTTCATAAACATAAGGCACATGACAGCAAAGGGGTCAGTAGTGCCTGATGGGTTTAGGGGAAGCGTTGATGCTGCCCTGTTAAAGAAGACCTGCGATTATCAGATAGAAAACATGCGCTTTGGCGTTGTAGAGTCCATGTTTAATAACATAGTGGTAATTGGATTTATCTTCGGCGGTCTGTTAAACGCGTATAGTTCATGGGTAATGTCGTTTAAGTTATCGTTTATGTATTGCGGGGTGGTCTTTTTTCTATTGTTGAGCTATGGGGAGACGATACTGTCGATTCCATTTAGTCTGTGGCGCACGTTTAAGATAGAGAAAAAGTATGGCTTTAATACGACAACGTTGAGAGTATGGCTGACGGATTCGATAAAATCACTGGTGATTTCGACAATCCTGATGGGGGCATTGATAGCAGTTGGGTTATATGTTATACAGAGGAGCCCGGATTTCTGGTGGCTTTGGGTGTGGGTGGTGTTTTTTATATTTAGTATAGCGCTTATGTATGTGTCACCGTATATAATCGAGCCGTTATTTAACAAGTTTACGCCCATATCAGAAGAATCGATGGTTGAGAAGATACAGGAGATGATGGGCAGGGCAGGGATAACGGTGAAAAGCGTGTTTAAGATGGACGCCTCGCGCCGCTCAACGCATACAAACGCCTACTTTACAGGCATTGGGAAGGTTAAGCGCATAATACTGTATGACACGCTGATAGAAAAAGTAGACGACGAGGAGCTTCTTGCCATATTGGCGCATGAGGCCGGTCATTGGAGAAAACGTCATTTGTTAAAACTCATAGCCGCATATGAAGTTATGACACTGGCGGCCTTGTACTGTTTTCATATTGTTCTTAAGACAGATGCGGTGCTGGATATTTTTAACATAGATGAGAATTCATTTTTTGTAAAACTCCTGCTCATAAGCTTTATAGCGGGCATAGTGGTGTTTCCATTCAAACCTTTTTCGAATGCCGCCTCAAGGAGATACGAAAGACAGGCTGACCGCTTTGCCGCCGCACTGACAGGCAGGTCTGACAAGATGATCTCAGTCCTAGTGAAGCTGGCAAAGGACAACTTATCGAATCTCCACCCGCACCCCCTGTATGTGTTGTTTCACTACAGCCACCCGCCAGTTTTGGAGAGAGTTAATTACCTGGCGAATCTCAATCGAACATAATTAATAACCAATCTGTTTAAAATGGCGTTATATGATAAGCATCATTTTATTTATTGATATTTTAAGTTATTATTGCCTCACTATACGTAAATAATTGGAGGATATATGGAAAAAGTAAGTAGTCACGGAAGCATCAACGAACTCCATGAAAGAGTTAAGAAAGATGGCATGTCAAGTCTGCCTGAGCGCTTTGAGGCTCAGGAAAAAACCCGCTGTAATTACTGTAAACAGGGTTTAAGCTGTCAATTATGCAGTCATGGACCATGCAGGATAACAAAGTATGCCGACAGAGGAGTCTGCGGCATAGACGCAAACGGTATGGTGATGAGGAATTTGGTGCATTTGCACGTTTTTGGCACTGCTGCGTACTCACATCATGCAAAAACAGCCTTCAAGACGTTAAAGGCTGTGGGCGAGGGAAAGGGTTTTTATGAGATAAAAAATGAAGAGATGTTGAACAATGTTGCCGATACTCTGGGAGTAGGCAGGCAGGACAGCGTAAAGCAAACTGCCTTAAAAGTAGCCGAATTTTTCCTGAATGAACTTCACCGCGACTCTGATGAGGAATCAAAGCTTGTTGAGATATTTGCGCCAGAGTCACGTAAGCGAATCTGGAAGGATATGGGGATTTTCCCGGGCGGTCCACTTCATGAAATTTTGGATACAGAAACCAGGTGCATGACCAATATTGACTCAGACTATGTATCTTTAGCGAAAATGGCTTTTAGAATGGCCATCTCCATGGCTTATTGCTCCCAAATTCCACTTGAGATTGTCCAGGACATCCTGTTTGGCTCCCCTACGCCCCATGAGACTTTTGTAGATGTTGGCATAATAGACAAAGACTATGTAAACATTCTGCCAAACGGTCATGAACCTTTTGTTGGGGCGGCTGTAATAAAGCTGGCACATCGTGAAGATATTCAACAGCTTGCACGTGACAAAGGCGCTAAGGGTATCAGAGTAGTTGGTTCTATCGAGACTGGGCAGGAATTGATTCAGAGATTTCCCACAGACGATGTGTTTGTAGGGCTTACCGGCAATTGGATAAACCAGGAATATGTAATGGCAACCGGAGCTGTAGACCTTTTTGCGGTTGACATGAACTGTTCTGTGCCAACTCTGGGCATTTTTGCAGATAAATATAACTCAACTGTAGCCAGCGTGTCGAAACTCGTCAGAATAGTGGGCGTAAACAATAACTTTGATTATACTCCTGAAAACGCAGAGGAGATTGCAGGGAAGCTAATAACCATAGCTATAGATAACTTTGTAAAGAGAAAGGGTAAGGATACATTAATACCTCAGAAAAAACAAAGTGCAATAGTAGGGTTTTCAACTGAATCTGTGCTTAAAGCACTTGGAGGAACCTTGACCCCACTTCTCGATGCAGTAAAACAGGGGTCTATAAAAGGCATCACTGCCCTGGTAAGCTGCTCAACCCTAACAAACGGGCCACAGGACGCCCTGACCGTAGCAGTTGCTAAGGAGCTGATAAAGAGAGATATTTTGGTACTTAGTGCTGGGTGTGGAAATGCAGCCTTACAGGTAGCGGGACTGCAAAGCCTTGATGCTATAGCGCTGGCTGGGGCAGGGCTGCAAAGCGTATGCAAGGCCCTGGGAGTTCCGCCAGCGCTGAGTTTCGGCACCTGTACTGATACGGGAAGACTTGCTAATTTGGTAACAGCCGTTGCCGGGGCACTTGGCGTTGACGTGTCACAGTTGCCAGTAGCTGTAACAGCTCCTGAGTTTATGGAGCAAAAAGCTACGATTGACGCCTTGTTTGCAGTAGCCTTTGGTCTCTATACACATGTATCTCCGGTACCTGCTGTAACAGGCGCCCCTGATGTGGTTAAACTCCTGACTCAAGATATCGAGAATCTTACAGGAGGGAAAATTGCCATCGGCGATGACCCTGTTCAGATTGTAAACGGGATTGAAGACCACATAATGAAAAAAAGAAAAGCCTTAGGCATATAGCACTGAGGCATTATCCCAGGGAGGGAATAAAATCCCTTCTTGGGGCTGCCGCCAGAGGAGATATGCCAAGCGGCAAACACATGGGTAAATTTGTAATTACTTCGGCATATTTTTGATAAAATGGAATTTTTATCGCTGAATTGTTTATAGTACAAGCGGGTAGTTTATTTTGTGAGTGAGCCATGGCATCAGGGGGCAGGATTTGTTTTAGACTAGGCCCTTGTGCTTAATGTATATACGGGGAGGATATAATGGAATACAAGGGTGATTTAAACGAGGCGAAGGCCCTCATCGGAGCCATTGACCGCTCCAACGCTATTATCGAGTTTACAGTTGACGGGGAAATAATAGATGCCAACGCCATGTTCCTTCAATGCATGGGTTACACTATCGATGAAATCCGAGGCAAGCATCACCGTATATTTGTCGAGCCCAAGTTTGCGGTATCATCCCAATACACAGAATTCTGGGATATGCTAAAAAAAGGCACGTTCTGTGCGTCTGATTACATGCGTTTAGCCAAGGGTGGGCGCGAGGTCTGGCTTCAGGCAACCTATAACCCTGTACTCGGCGCTGACGGTAAGGTCTTGAAGGTCATTAAGCTCGCTACTGAAGTCACTAACCAGAAGCTCTCCAGTGCTAACGCCACAGGCAAAATTGATGCGGTTGAGAAGTCCATGGCGGTAATTGAGTTTAATACAGATGGCTCAATAATTCGGGCGAACGACCTATTTCTTGACCGCATGGGATACGAAGCCCACGAGATTGAAGGTAAGCACCACCGTATGTTCGTTGACAAGGAATTCGCCGCTTCTCAGGCATACGCCCAGTTCTGGGCTGACCTGGCACAAGGCAAGTTCAACAGGGGACGGTTTGAGCGGTTTGACAAGGCAGGGGAGTCTGTCTGGCTTGAGGCTACTTACTCTCCGATATTCGATCCAAATGGAAAACCAGTTAAGATAGTCAAATTTGCATATGACATTACGGCACAAGTCCGTCAGGGCGAGGCGCTTGAGGCAGCGCTTGCCGAGGCGCAGGAGGCCGAGAAGATGCGAAACGAGCTTGACCGTGCCGTCCAGGAGATGTCCACCCCCGTAACACCAATCTGGGAGGGCATACTGCTGCTGCCGCTTGTTGGTGTACTTGATTCAATGCGTACATCGGATATAATGAACAAGTCGCTTAGTATGATTTCTGAGATGCGCGCAAAGGTGTTTGTGCTGGATATCAGCGGAGTGGCAACTGTTGACACTGCCGTTGCGAATCAGTTGATAAAGATAACTAAGGCGACCCGTCTCATGGGTTGTGAGGCCATAGTCTCAGGGCTCTCTCCGGCAATAGCGCGTACAATTGTGGAGCTTGGGGTGAATGTCGAGGCTATACGTACAACTGCCACGCTGCGCGATGCGTTTGAGAAGGCGCTGGTGATGGTCGGCGAGTCACTCATTGGCAAAAAGGCCAATGACACCGACGCTCACAAAGTGAAATAGTGGGATATGCTGCATGAGTGTGAATTCTAAGGTTGCCATAACGAAGACCCAAGGCGTCATTGTAGTAACAATGCACCCTGACCTGGATACAGATGATTTTAACGCCATGTGCGAGGCGGTACTCACACAAATCGTGAAGTCTGATATTAAGGCGGTGATACTGGACTTTTCCGCTGTGGACGTGCTGAATCTGACCGAGTTTAATCGTGCAAGGGCATTTCTCAATTCAGTCTACCTGCTTGGCGCTGAAACGGCAATCGTAAGTCTCTCTGCTGGCATTGTAGTCTATCTCACCGAAGTTCAGGCAGAGACGCAAGGCACTAACTACTTTTTTGGGCTTGATGAGGCCCTTCAACGATTCGGGAAAGGAGAGAGTGGTTGATATGGTCAACACAAATGGGACAACATTTGTCAGCTTCAACCTAAGCAGCTTTGCCAGTCTGCATGGGGTAGTCGCTATGTCAAAGACACTGCCTTTTATGAAGGATATCAGCCTTGATGACCGGGTGTTGATATCCACGGTTGTTTCTGAGTTAGGCACAAATATTTTAAAGTTTGCAGGCAAGGGCACTCTGTCGCTTTCGCGGACTGTTGATGACGGGCATGATGCAATCCAGGTGATTGCACAAGACAACGGCCCCGGTATTCGTGATGTCCAGCGTGCAATGCAGGACGGCTACAGCAGTGCCGGTACGCTTGGGCTTGGGCTTCCAGCGGTTAAGCGCATCATGTCAACTATGAATATAGAGACTGTTGTTGGAAAAGGAACCAGGGTTGTTGCCAGCAAGTGGCTCAATGGCGTTAGTAGTTCTGGGCAAGCAAGCCGCCAGTCACAGCGCAGCACATCCAGTATTATGAAGATTGAGTATGCCTCAGAGGTGCGTCCACACCCGCGTGAAACTCTCAGCGGAGATATAACGGTATTGCATCCTGTGGATGCAGGGCTGCTGCTTGGCGTCATCGACGTTTCAGGGCATGGCCCTGAGGCCCATCTGCTTGCAGAACAGTTCGGACGAAAGATGATGGAGACCATATCTTCAGACATAGAGCAGCAACTGTTGTTGCTCCATGGGATGGCAATTGGCACACGCGGTGCCGCAGTGGGATTGGCCTTTGTCAACACTGTAAGCCGTCGGCTTTTATACGCCGGTGTTGGAAATGTCCATATTCGTGTGATTGGGGCGCGGCCCTGGCGAGGGGTATCACGCGATGGTATTATAGGGGAAAGAATGCCGGGCATATTTTTACAATCGGTGGAGTTGGTGCCTGGTGATATAATTGTCATGGCCTCTGATGGCGTCTCAGAGAGCGCAAGGGTAAGCGTACTCACTCGCAGCTCATCACTGTCGGCAACACAGATAGTTAAGGAAGTGATGCTTCAGGCAGGGAAATCGACAGATGATGTGTCCTGCGTGGTGGTAAAATGCCTGAAATAGAACACCTCGTATCCCTGACGCTTGAAGGTGAACGGTCATTCATCGAGTTTAGGCGTAAGATGGTCAATGCTATGGCATGTGTAACATCGGCATTAGATACTACGGTGCGTGCGGCATGGCTTTCAGATTGTGCCACTGCGTTAGCCAAACAACCGCCGCTCACTGCACATATTAATATTGAAAATGACTCTATTGCACGGCTTGTCATCAATTTTATTCCTTCCGGGCAAATGAGACCTCCTTACTGTCCGCCTTCGATTGGGGTTGTCAGGGAGGTAAAAGACAACACAGGAGTTTGCGTCCTTCAGTTTCGCTCTACACTGAGCAGCTTACCCCTGTCAAGCGAACAAATTACCCTTGTGCGGTGGATACTGGCTGAGAAGTCGCGCGATGAGCTGTTTCGCGAAATGGAAGAGGTGAACGCGCAGATGATGGAAGCCAAGGAAATAGCCGAGGACGCCACAAGGGCTAAGTCTGACTTCCTCGCTAACATGAGCCACGAAATCCGCACACCAATGAATGCGATCATCGGCATGTCGCACCTGACACTTAAGACAGATTTGACCCCGCGCCAGAGAGATTTCATTAAAAAGATTCAGGGTTCAGCACAGCACCTTCTTGGCATAATTAATGATATTCTGGATTTCTCTAAGATTGAAGCGGGCAAGCTCACTGTTGAGAATATAGAACTGCAACTGGACAAGGTTATGGAGAACGTTGCAAATCTTGTCGTTGAGAAAACGACGGCCAAGGGACTGGAACTTGTTTTCGATGTGGAGCGAGGCGTTCCATATGCCTTGATAGGTGACCCGCTGCGTCTTGGGCAAATCATGATAAACTATGTTAATAACTCAGTGAAGTTCACAGAGCAAGGGGAAGTCAGCGTTCAGGTACGCAAGCGTGAAGAGTCTGACAGGGATGTTCTGCTGTATTTCGCAGTTAAAGACACCGGCATTGGGCTTACCGAAGAGCAGCGCGGCAGGTTGTTTCAGAGCTTTCAGCAGGCAGACACCTCAATAACGCGCAAGTATGGCGGCACAGGGCTGGGGCTTGTCATATCGAAGAGTCTTGCCGGACTGATGGGCGGTGAGGTAGGTGTAGACAGTGAGTACGGCAAAGGTTCCACTTTCTGGTTCACCGCCCGGCTTGGCAAGGCGCAGGGACGCCAGCGCGTGCGTGCCCTCAGTATTGACGTGCAGGGCAAACAGGTATTGGTCGTAGATGACAATGACAGCGCGCGTCTTGTGCTATGTGACATGCTTGAGAGCATGTTCCTTGTCACACAAGAGGCAAGCAGCGGTCAAATGGCCCTGGAGTTAATTCCAAAGGCAGATCAGGAAGGGAAGCCCTTTGATATAGTAATGCTTGACTGGCAGATGCCGGGCATGGATGGCATAGAGGTGGCGCAGCGCATTCGCAGCGTCCCGCTGCAGAGGCAGCCACACCTGATAATGGTAACTGCATATGGCCGCGAGGATGCCATTAAGGGAGCAGAGCAGGCAGGTATTTCAGACTTTATGATAAAACCGGTTAATGCCTCCGTTTTGTTTGACTGCATTGCGTATGTACTTGGCGGCAAGCAGACCGAGCGGCGTGAATCAGGCATAGAACGTATCTCGGTAAACATGGAGGCACTGGCTGCAATCAAGGGTGCGCGCATACTGCTGGTGGAGGACAACGAGTTGAATCAGGAAGTCGCCACTGAACTGCTGAGAGATGCAGGGTTCATTGTAGAAGTTGCCGACAATGGTCAGATTGCTGTGGACATGGTGCAGGCTGCACCCTATGACATCGTGCTTATGGACATGCAGATGCCAGTAATGGACGGGGTGACCGCATCGAGAGAGATACGCAAGCTCAACCACCTGAATGATCTGCCAATTGTGGCGATGACGGCCAATGCCATGCAGGTAGACAAGGACAAGTGCCTGGCAGCGGGCATGAACGATCACATATCCAAGCCCATTGAACCAGATGAACTGTGGAAGGGGCTGCTGAAATGGGTAAAACCGCGTGATGGCATAGGTGCATCACATGCGGTTAAACAGGAGGTAAAGCCACAGGCGGAGACCTATTTACCGTTGAATGTGCCGGGGCTGGATGTCGTGTCCGGGCTGCGCCGTGTGCTTGGCAAGCGTTCACTCTATCTGTCGATGTTGAGAAAGTTTATATCAGGTCAAAAGGACATGCGTGTTCAGGTAGAAGAGGCGCTGGCTGCTGGTGATTGGAAGACCGCAGAGCGAATTGCACACACCACCAAGGGTGTCTCAGGCAATATCGGGGCTGGTGAAGTGCAGTCAGAGGCGGCGATACTTGAGACCCAGTGTAAGGAAAAACATGCGCGGGAGGTTGTAGACAGACAGCTTACAGTTGTCGCAGATATGCTCGCTGTGCTGATTGCGGCACTGGAACAGGCGCTGCCACCAGACCCTGCCCTAAGCGCACAGACTCAGGTTGACCCTGAGAGGCTGAATAAGGTTTGTGAGCAGCTTGCAGCGCTGCTTGCCGATGACAATGCCGATGCCGGTGATGTCCTTGACAACAATGCAGACATGTTCAATGCGGCATTCCCTCAGCACTACAAAAAGATAGACGAGGCAATCAGGGGTTTTGACTTTGAGGCTGCCCTCGATATGCTGCGCGAGGCACAGACGCACACTGCGCTGGTGTGAAGCAGGAAGCCGCCTTAGGGCCTGACAAAATAACCATATGGTTTATTTTGTCTATTGTTTGGGAAATATAACTGGTAATATAATAGAACAAGAAGCAAATTTTTTGAAAATAGATAATCTTATATGTTAAAATATAGCTGAGCGGTTGGGAGGGTTGCCTTTTGCAGTCCGTTGAGACATATGTCTGCCTGGCCGCCTTCACTCATAAAAGATGTATTTACTCTATCTGGGTGATTCTGGCTCCGCTAAAAATGCCTCTGATAAAGAGGTTATTTTAGGAGGTTTGTGTTGTTATGAACAAACCCCATACTATCTAAGTGGCAAATTGGATTCCTTAGCAAAGGACGTATGGCCTGAGAACCTTAAAAGCTTAGAGTTTCGTGGTGTTAATATTTTCAATGGCAAAGAACATTGGCGAGGAATAGAGAAAGTTAAAAGGCTTGAAACTTATAAAAAGCACTATCTTTTTTGGAGCAGAGTAAAAGTATAAAGCTTTTCGGTGATGTCATAAACAGGGTGGCTTTATCACCAGGAGATCCCATAGAATACGCCTTTGAGCAATTAGCCAGTAGATTTGACCAATATCTTACTCGTATCTATAAAAATGGAAATCCACAGCGTGGCCTTATCATTTTAGACAAATCAACTTATGAAACATCTCTTCAAATGCTTGCGCGTGAATTTAGGGATGTTGGGCATAGATGGGGGCATAAATTGGTAAACATGTCTGATGTTCCACTCTTTGTTGATTCCAAAGCGACAAGGATGGTTCAATATGCGGATTTGATAGCGTATGAGTTACGACGATATTATATTTATCATGAACAAGAATGTTTTGATATCATATCAAAGAAGTTTGATAACGAAGGCGGAGTAATACATGGCCTTGTTCATCTCACATCCCCCGCATCCGGCTGCCAGTGTATAGTATGTTTGCAGAAACGAAGTGTTTCTCTATGAGTAAGACCTACTGGCTTGATTTACCAAGCACGGATATGAACTCCTTTAAAATGTCAGCATCGTATAGACTGTTATGGTCGCGCAGATACGCAAGCGCCTCATACGGTGAAACTGCCTGAAATCCCGGCCGCGATGTAGTCAGCGTATCATAGGTATTTGTTATGGAGATAATCTTGCCGGACAGGTGGAGTTTATCACCTTTCAGACCCATTGGATATCCCGTTCCCATGAGATTCTCATGGTGTTCTATCAGAGGGAACATAGTATCGGGTGGAATACCATTGTATAGATTGATTATGTCAAGCCCCTCAAAAATATGTCCCTTGAGTAAGTCTGTCTCGAAGTCCGTAAGGCGTTGATGCGGTTTATGCAGCACCTCAGGCGGCAGTGTAATCATCCCTATGTCATGTAAAAGGCTGCCCAGGCCTATGGCAAAAAGATCAGCCTCGGATTTTATTCCCATCGCGAAGGCCGTAGCTACGCAAAACACTGAGACATTCACCGAATGGGTATAGACATAGTAATCGTGCTTGTCTACTGTAAACAGATTGGTTATCAGACCCTTTGTGTCTATTATCGATGACATGATGTTCTCAACTGAATCTTTACATGCCTCTACCTTCTCGTGGCTTCCGTGGTCGTCGAACAGTTCACGAATAAGTATTCTGGCGTTTTCTTTTATCAGCATGTTTTTGCTGGCAAGTGATTGGGTTGAGCCGGAGTCCTTTGCTATCATTGTGAGATAATTCCTGTATTTTTGCACATCACAGCGGCTAATCAACAGGTCGCCGGGGGAAGCCAGCAGTTCTTTTGTGATTACAGAGCTGCCCTTTTTATTGCGCGGAAGAGACAAAGGAATGATGTTCATGTCTATCTTTACAAAGAGGTCAAAATCAACCGCCGTTGACTCTACCAAACATAGCTTGTCTATTTGGAGGAGTTCATTAATTGCCTTGATATAATCCATGAATGCCTTTTCGTCCTGCTTATGGGGATTATTTACGGGCTTTCCAGGCAGTTCGGCAGTTTTTTTCGGTGTTGAGCGGGTGGGTGCAGGGTATATTTCTTCATCAGATAAGACATCCAGCCCCTTTTCGGTATCTATATACAGATGGTCTATGCCGGATTGCAGTATTTTGTCTAACTGGTTCTGTGACTTTATCTCGAAATGATGCTTGAGAAAAGGTGTTTTAAACCACGATGAGTCAAAGCCGTCAACGTACATTCCTATGCGCGTTGCGCTTGTCGGGATTCTTTTTCTCATTGCCCTATCATCACCGGTCTGTCCGTATCATACAAAACATCAGTGGTATAATTCAACCCAATTTGGTACAATATGTTCAAGGAACCATATGGTCACAAATATTTCAGGGGTTGTCCTCGCTGGCGGGGAGAATAAACGTTTCCCCTCTCTGAAGGCGTTTATTGAGATTGGCGGTCAGACTATAATCGACAGGAATCTGCATCTGTTGGCTGGGTTTTTTGATGAGATCATAATCAGTACAAATCAGCCAGATATCTATTTCCCGAAGGCTGAAATCTTAATAGGCGATGTATTAACCGAAAAAGGGCCAGCAACCGGCATTCTCTCCTGCCTGCTTAATTGCAGGAATGACAGGGCTTTTTTTGTAGCTTGCGACATGCCATTTGTCAAAGAGGAACTCATAGCGCTTATCACATCATATCCTGAAGATTACGACGCCGTTGTCCCGCTATACTTAGGAAGACCACAGCCCCTTGCTGCACTGTATCATAAGAGGATTGTCCCAATGCTGGAAAAATCCATCAGTAACGGCGTTAAATCCCTTGCCGCTATACTAAAAACCATTAATGTAAGGTATGTCGAAGAAGAACTAGTACAGCAGGCCGACTCAGCAGGCCTCAGTTTTATAAATATTAATACGCCTGAGGATTTACTATACATTGATAATCGTCATTGAAATAAGTTATGATTAACTAGTGGTGAGCGTATGAATGTGAGACCCCACTGCGGTTTCACGAGGAGGTTGTAAATGTTTGGTTTAGGTATGCCAGAGCTGTTATTGATACTTGTGGTGGTTGTTGTGTTGTTTGGCGCACAGAGGCTTCCAGAGTTGGGCAAAGGGATGGGCTCTTTTGTAAAAAACCTGAAAAAAGGTCTTAGTGATCATGATGAAATCGACGTAACGCCAAAAAAACCAGAGGCAGCGCAGGGTGCAGCAAAGGAAGAAAAGGCAGCAAAATAGTGCTCTATGGGAAGGGGTACTGCTGTTGAAATAAGCCTTGCTGCCCTTAAACACAACTATGAGTTAGTTAAAGTCCTCACGAACAACAGAAGGGTCATTGCCACGGTCAAGGCCGATGCCTATGGTCACGGTGCTATAGAGGTTGCCTCAGCGCTTGAAAAACTTGGCGTATACTGTCTGGGGGTTGCCTATGCCCCTGAGGCTTTGGAGCTGCGTCAAGCCGGAATTCAAAAAATCCCAATCCTCGTTTATTTTGACAATATTGATGCTGCAGATATTATTAAATATGAGTTAACCCCTATCGTCTATGGCGCGGGCACGGCTGATACCATTTCTGCTGAGGCGTTAAAGCAAAACCGGCAAATTGATATTCACGTCGATATAGACACAGGCATGGGCAGAGTTGGATTTCTCTATGACAGAGATATAGAGGGAATTAAGGCACTAAGCAGATTAAAGGGTGTTAGAGTGACAGGGTTTATGAGTCATTTTTCAGAGGCCGATTTAAAGGACAGGAGCTTTGCCGAGTTGCAGTTAGAGAGATATTTGCATTTAAGGTCTGAGTTGTCGGGGTTATTTAAAGATGCAACATGGCACATAGCCAACAGCGCCGCTGTTATGTCTTTCCCCGCAAGTCACCTCGATGCAGTGAGACCGGGGTTGGTATTATACGGCTCAGACTCACTTGAACCGTCACACCCGCGGCTTGAGACGGCAGACTTCAGACCTGTGATGACTGTTAAGTCGCGTATTTTACATATCAGAAGAGTACCTTCCGGCAGATCGATAAGCTATGGCAGGACTTTCGTAACAAAGCGTGCAAGCCTCGTCGGTGTTGTCAGCACAGGCTATGCAGACGGCTATCCGCGGGCGCTCTCAAACAAGGCACATGTGCTGATAAACGGCCAGTTTGCCCCCATTATCGGGAGGATTTGTATGGATGTGGCGATGGTGGATTTAACTGACTGCTGCGATATAAAAGAAAACACAGAGGTCATCCTCATCGGGCGGCAGGGTGGTAAAGAAATTACGGCATCAGAAATAGCAGCATGGGCTGGGACCATATCATACGAGATATTAATATCACTAGGCCGCGTCAACAGCCGCACGTATTGTTGTGATGAGCATTATTGAATCATGAGATTATTTGCCGGGAGATCATCTGCTGGCAGGTGAATGATTACCTTTGTTCCAAGCAATTCCCTGCGTTCAATTGTGATTGTGCCGAGGTGTTCGGTGATAATTTTTCTGACCTTAAACAGCCCCATACCGTTGTTGCTGGTCTTTGTAGTAAAAAATGGGTCAAATGCATATGGAATGTGTTTGTTGTCGATTCCTGAACCAGTGTCTTTAATCTCAACAATAATACCACAGGCGGCTTTATAGACGATTATGTCAATTTCACCTGGGCCGTCTTCGATACTTTCGATGGAATTTATAAGGATTTCGTCCAACGCCATCATAAATAGCACAGGGTCGATATAAGCCGTTACGTTGTCCTCGACATCTATACGATAGCGAATCTCTTTCTCAAGCTTATTGGCTATAGATTCTATCTTAGGCCGAACCCCTTCAACTAGCGTAATGAGGTGGATGGTTTCGTAGTGTACTGTTTTGATGTCAGTGTATTCTTTGAATGACTTAACGATGCCCTCAAGCCTGCCGGTACACTCGCCGATAGGCTCAAGATATTGCCTGAGTGGATTGTCTTCGTCGATTCTCTTCATCATCAGACGAACAAAACCGCCAATGCTGGCAACTGGATTGAGAATTACATGGGCAACGGAAAGCGAAATCTTCTTCATGCTCTCAAGCATCTCAAGAGAAAACCGCTGCCTCTCTTCTATCATTAACTTCTCCCGCTGCCTTAACTCAGAAAGTTCAGTAATGTCATCAAGCTGGACGATAATACCTGAAATGGTCTTCGTTTCACGCAGATAAGATGTAGTAACAGAAAGCTGGTAGTGCTGGCGCGCAGGGGAAAAATAGCTGACCTCGCGGTGAAGATTTAACTTCTCCTCGCCGATTACATCAATAATAATCTGATTGAGTTCAGAGTTATTCTCCGTGTGGAGAAATAATTCCCCCCAGCTCTTGCCGATGAACTGTTCTTCCTCATAGCCAAGTATTTTCATTGCCGGGCTGGTTGCATAAACAATGATGCCGTGATAGTCCAGCACCACAAGGCCGGAACGAATACTCTGAAGTATATTATCTATCAGAATCTTTCTCATTAAGTTAAATACCAACCCTCACGGGATATATGTTACATGTTAATACAGATTAAAATCAACTGTGCAATTGCCCCCAAGCAGTCCTAACGGAGTGGTTAGCATGTGCAGCGATTCTATTGAGCAGGCGGTGCAGGGCGTTTTACCAGGGTTTTCTTGCATTTGTTTATTGCGTCTAACAGGTCTTTGCCGCGGCTGTAGCGGTCTTCCGCATTTTTTTGGAGCAGTTTGTCTATTATTTCCACTACACAGTTTGGGATTCGTGGTTCTATTTTTTTTATAGGCGTCGGAGGAGTACTCGTAATATTATACATCAGTGTGGCGATGCTGTCGCCCTTAAATGGCCTTTCACCTAATAGAAGCTCGAAAAACACCACCCCTAATGAGAACAAATCAGAACGCCCATCTACCTTGCGTCCGGCTATTTGCTCTGGCGACATATAGCTTGGTGTACCAAGCACCATGCCGGTCTGCGTCTTTGAGGATTCCATGACCCTTGCAATTCCAAAGTCCGTAACACGGAGTTCCTTGTTGTTGAGAAGCATGATATTGGCCGGTTTTATGTCCCTGTGGACGACACCGTTTTGATGGGCATAGTCAAGCGCCTCACCTACGCGCGTTACCACACGCAGTACCTCTCCAAACGGGAGCCTTGAGTCCTTAGCACAGTATCTGGCCAAATCAGTCCCTTCAAGCAGCTCCATTGCCATGTAGGCCACATTCTTGTCCTCACCAACATCATACACTCGTACAATATTCGGATGAGATAGTTTACCGGCTGCCTCGGCCTCACGGAAAAACCTGGTTTTTATCTCAACAATCTGTTCAGAATCTATTTCATCATAGCTCAATGTCTTTATTGCCACATCACGGTTTATCTTAGGGTCTTTCCCCAAAAATACAACTCCCATAGCGCCACGACCAAGTTCTCTCAGTACCTCATAACGTCCTAATGTAGATTTCGTGCCGGTGCCCTCCATCATCATTATCGTAGCCTCAGACTCTTGCGGCTGAACGGCAGGGGCAGCCTTTTCTCCGGTCGTTTTGAGTTTTTTCAGCTTGTCTGAAAGTCCCTTATAATCACCTGCACTTATGATGTGTTCATAGACGGCCTGTGCCTTGCTTTGCATACCTTTTTGTTCGAAATCCTGTCCCAGATTATATAGAAGTTCCCTTGTCGTGGCATCTTCTAAACGGCATTTTCTGAACTTTTCAAATGCCGCATCTAACTGCCCCTGCCCCTGAAGACTAAGCCCAAGCATCTTATTCGTTTCACTGGTATCAGCAGACGTGGTCTTGTCCTCACCAAGTAAAAGCTGCCTGGACACAACGGCTATGTATCCGAAAAAGAGGACAAGTGCCGGATATGACATCTTTACCCATAGCCCCTGCGAGTAAAATAAATATATACAGATTATGCCCCATGCGATTAACACCACCCCTGCAATGACAGCCCCTGCAACCGTCTTAACTCGTGGAATCAGAAAGGCAATAATGCCCCAAAAGAGCAGCATAACGGGCAGTTCAACATATGTGAGCCACCACGGACGTGTTATATGATTAGAGTTAAGGATATTTTCTACCGCTTGAGCCACTATTTCAATATTATTATAATTACTCCTCAAAGGAGTCTTGTTGACAGCGCCGCCCCCGTCAGCCGTCAGCCCAACCAGCACTATTTTATCTTTGAACATCGCAGCTGGAATTTTACCGTTCATTACATCAAGGAACGAATAATAAGGAGAGCTTGAGGCCTTGCCGGTGTAACTGATAAGCATTCTTCCACTTTTATCCAGAGGAATTGTCAATGCTTTGGCGGCCTTAATCCCGCCGATTATCGTGATTTCACTAATCCCTAAGCCCTTATAAGCGAGGGCAAGCTGAAAGGCAAACGAGGGAAATAGTCTGTCCTTATAAAGTATCAAAGGCGGCTCGCTGCGTACAATGCCGTCGCTATCTGGCACAATGTTTAGATGACCAAGCGCGTGTGCTTTATCGGCAAACTCTCTTATGGGAAGAACAATACCGCGGGCAGTTAAGAATGTACCCTTTCCATCTGTTTTAACAGAGTTTTTCATTACATAATCGGCAGTCGGCGGCTTTGCATCTTCTTCTGCAGCTACATTGTCCGTTAGGTAAAATGAAAGAGGTAGTACCACATTTTTAGAATTCTCAATCGCACCGGCAAAGACAGGGTCAGTGTTTAGTGAGTGCTCGGCCTCGACAAGTGCCTTTTGGATGCCAGCCACTCGCGGCGTAGTGGGGTCTTTATCTATTTTTCCCATGATTTCCCTCAGAGCAGACAGTCCTCTGTCATTTTCGGATTCTGATTTTGAATAGATAAACCCGACCCCTATGGTCTTAGCTTCGTATTCCCTGAGTTTACGCACCATCTCTGCCATATACGTGCGCGGCAGCGGCAGCGGTCCGAGTTTTTCAATCGTTACTTCGTCTACTCCAACGATAACAACAGGAGTTGATACCTTTTTCTGCCTCAGGGTACTCCTAAGGTCATAGGTCAGATACTCAAGTTTCATAAAAGAAGACCAGTCAAAGGCAAGCGCCAGCATCACAAGAAGCGCAACCACGCCCCCTGCCGCCCAATCAGGTATCTTTCTTGCCGCCGTCTTCATTGACGTCAATTTTAGAATAAATGCCGCGTTTTATACAAGAACTTTAGACACTCTCCCAGGGCAAACGCACTATATGCGTTTTGTTGTTATTTTCAGAAGATATTATACACCATCTTATCTATAAAGGGTCTGTCCATAAACTCTAACATCAACTGGTGCCGTGGCTTATTTTGATGGTGGATTTAGGTCTAAGATATGCCTTTACACAACAATTCTGATGTGATATAATTAGGTACCTTTTTTATTGACGATATGGTTTCTCTAGTTATTCCGGAGTTATTCCGACCATATCGACACTCACTGCAAGAGGGGTGGCTGCTGCCAACAGCTGCCCTTCCCACTTCCCACATTCTAACAGCATTCTTCGAGTATGTCTATGACTTTGGTTACAGTGGTTGTTAGTTTTTTATGTCATGAGGTGTGAGCTGCGGTAAGTCAGTTGTCCGTCTCGTGGCATGTCTTAAGTTGTCCGCAGGCTGCGTAGATGCCCCGCCCCTTACTCTTGCGTATAAACGCGGTGACGTGTCTGTCTACCAGGATTTGCTGAAACTCAAGGACGGTCTTCTCGTCAGGCGGCTCGAATTTGGCAGTGTCATATTCGTTAAACGGTATCAGATTAACCTTCGCGCTCAGGCCCTTTAACAGCGCAATCAGACGCCGCGCGTCAGCCTGCGTATCGTTTACCCCTTTTATCAACACGTAGCCAAAGGTTATGCGCCGCCGTGGTGATATAGGCAGCCGCCCACACGCCCTCAGCAATGCCCCAATGTTGTATTTATTGTTTACCGGCATCAGCGCTGACCTCGTCTCATCAGTAGTTGCGTTTAGTGAGACGGCCAGATTCACCTCCGGTATCTCTTTGTATAATTTCTGAAGCTCCGGCACCACACCCGCCGTTGACAGCGTTATCCTGCGCTTTGATATCCCCATGTAGTCGGTTAATATGTTTATGCCTTTGACCACCTCGTTAAAATTCTTAAGCGGTTCGCCCATCCCCATAAATACGATATTGGTTATCTCTGAATTGGCATTGGCATTAAGCTCCCGCCGCACGGCTGTAACCTGCCCGGCTATCTCATCAGCCCTCAGATTTCTTATAAATCCCATCGTCGCCGTAAGGCAGAACCTGCAGCCCATAGCGCAGCCAACCTGTGAAGATACACAAAGCGTCAGGCGGTATTCGTCCGGTATCAGCACACCTTCCACAGAAAGCCCGTCCTCAAGGCCAAATAGCAGTTTTATTGTCCCGTCTGGGGAGTCTGTCTTTTTGATGATTTTTACGCCGCCTATATACGAAAAGCCCTTGAGCTTTTCCCTCAAGGGCTTCGAAAACTCGGTTATATCATCTATGCTTACCGCGTTTCTCTCGTACATCCAATGTATAAGCTGAGATACCCTGAATGCGGGAAGCCCCATCTTCTGGAACAATTCCCCAATTTCAGCGCGCGACAGCGTCTTTAGATCAATTATGTCCCCATCTCCCAGCTCTTCAGATAGTCGCTCTGGGCCTTTGTGAGCTTGTCTATCTTTATGCCCATTGACTTTAGTTTGAGCTTTGCTATCTCGCGGTCTATCTCCTCAGGGACACTGTACACGGTGTTCTTGAGTCCTTCATGTTTAGTAACAGCATATGCCGAACACAGGGCCTGATTCGCAAAGCTCATGTCCATTACAGACGATGGATGCCCTTCGGCAGAGGCCAGATTTATCAGCCTGCCCTCGCCAAGCACATATATCCTGCGCTTGTTCGGCAGTGTAAATTCCTCTACGAAAGGCCGGATTTCCCGCCTTCCTACGGCCATCTCTGTCAGCGCCTTCAGCTCTATCTCTGCATTGAAATGCCCGGAGTTGCATACAATCGCGCCGTCATTCATCACGCCGAAACACTTCTCGCTTATCACGTTTATATTGCCGGTTACTGTGACAAATATATTGCCAATCTTCGCGGCGTCCATCACAGGCATTACGTCGTAGCCGTCCATCGTGGCCTCAAGCGCCTTTAGTGGATTTATCTCCGTCACAACCACACGTGCGCCCATCCCGCGTGCCCTCATCGCAACGCCGCGCCCGCACCAGCCGTAACCGCATACAACAAACACCGCACCCGCTATCAGCCTGTTCGTCGCCCTTAGTATCCCGTCCATAGTGCTTTGGCCTGTGCCGTAGCGGTTGTCAAACAGGTGCTTGGTGAGCGCGTCGTTGACGGCTATGATTGGGTAGCGCAGGACCCCCTTTTCGGCCATTGCGCGAAGCCTGATAACGCCGGTGGTAGTCTCCTCTGTCCCCGCTATGACGTTTGAGAGCAGGTCTTGCCTTTCTTTATGAAGCACGCTGACTACATCGGCGCCGTCGTCCATCGTAAGGTGCGGCGCAAAGGACAGGAGGTCCATGATGTGCTTATAGTACGTGTCGTTGTCCTCGCCCTTGATGGCAAATACCGGAATGTCTGAGTTTTTCACCAGACTTGCCGCCACATCGTCCTGTGTGCTTAACGGGTTTGATGCGCAAAGGGCAACCTCTGCCCCGCCGGCCTTCAGAGTTTCCATCAGGTTTGCCGTCTCTGTCGTGACATGCAGACATGCGGCCATTCTCATGCCTTTCAGGGGTTTTCCTTTTGAAAATTGCTCTTTTATCGACCTTAGTACCGGCATTTCCATCTCTGCCCATTCGATTCTCAGCTTTCCCTGGCCGGCAAGACCTATGTCCTTAACGTCATGTTTCACCATTGTAGAAACTCTCCTTTTTTTCGATTTAAATATGGCATAGCAATGCTATAGGCCTGCCTCTGCTCTGAGGTGGTCGGCCATGTCAGTCTTTTCCCATGTGAAATCGGGGTCTGGTCTTCCGAAGTGTCCATAGGAGGCTGTCTTTTTATATATTGGTCTTCTCAGGTCAAGCTTGGTGATTATACCCTTTGGGGTAAGGTCAAAGTTGTCCCTGATTATCTTTACTATCTTTTCGTGTGAGACCTTCCCTGTGTTTGACGTATCGACAAGGATTGAAAGGGGCTGCGCTATGCCGATGGCGTAGGCAATTTGAACCTCTGCCCTTTCTGCGATGCCGGCGGCTACGATATTCTTTGCAATATACCGTGCCATATATGCGCCTGAGCGGTCAACCTTCGTGGGGTCTTTACCAGAGAAACAGCCGCCGCCGTGTCTGCCCGTGCCGCCGTAGCTGTCAACGATGATTTTTCTTCCCGTGAGGCCGGTGTCACCCATCGGGCCGCCGGTGACAAATCTGCCGGTGGGATTGACGTGATAGATGATATGCTCCTCGTCAAGCAGCTCTTTGGGGATGGTTGGTTTGATCACCTCTTCTATGATGTCTTCCTTAAGTTCTCTCAGGGTTACGTCGGGGCTGTGCTGTGTTGATACGACGACGTTATTGATATTGTGCGGCTTGCCCTCACGATACTCTATCGTAACCTGGGTTTTGCCGTCAGGGCGCAGGTATGGCAGAATATCTTTTTTGCGTACATCGGCAAGTTTTATGGCAAGCTTATGAGCCAGCATAATGCTTGCAGGCATCAGCTCCTCGGTCTCAGTACAGGCGAACCCGAACATAAGCCCCTGGTCACCTGCCCCGCCCGGGTCAACCCCCATGGCGATGTCAGGCGACTGCTCATGTATAGCCGTGATGACCGAGCAGGTCTCGTAGTCAAAACCGTACTTAGCCCTCGTGTATCCGATGTCCTTTATTGTCGATCTTACGATTGACGGTATATCAGCATAAGTAGATGTCGTAATTTCTCCGGCTATGAAAGCCAACCCCGTCGTAACAAGCGTCTCACAGGCCACTCTTGCGGTAGGGTCTTTCGCGATTATCGAATCAAGAATGGCGTCCGATATTTGATCAGCGACCTTATCAGGATGCCCTTCCGTTACTGATTCGGAAGTAAAAAAGTAATTCTTCTTTGGCATATCTCCCTCCTTTTTTTATGCTTACAACATAGAATGTATATAGTAACACTATTCTTAAGAAAAATGCGATTTTTTTATAACGATATTTGGACACGGCAGTGGGTATTTATCACGACGCATGAATAAAATATTCGACATTGCCCTTTTGCCCCCGAATGGGGCTTTCACAAACACTGTGGACGAATAGCCCAGATGACGAAAAAAACTCCTTCATCTCATCAACGACGCGCAGTCTCTTGTCCTCCTCGGCAACAATACCACCCTTGCCAACTTGACCCCTGCCGACCTCAAACTGTGGTTTTATCAGGGCAACAACGGCGGCCGTCGGCTGGAGAAACCTCAAAACCACTGGCACTACAAGCCTGAGCGATATAAAAGACACATCAATGACGACCATATCTACGGCGCATGGAATCTTCTCTCTTTCGAGATAGCGGATGTTTGTCCTCTCGATGGGAATAACTCTTGCATCGTTTCTAAGTGCCCATGCAAGCTGTCCGTAGCCGACATCAATAGCAAATACGCGGCCAGCGCCTCTTTTAAGCAGGCAATCGGTGAACCCACCCGTCGATGCCCCGACATCCATTATGGTCTTTCCTGTCACATCGATTTTGAATTCATCGAGGGCGTGAGATAGTTTCAATCCTGCCCTGCTGACAAACGGCGCTTCGGTTTCTCTTACGGTTATCTCGGCAGATTCGTCAACAGTGCATCCGGCCTTATCAACGGGCTGACCGGAGACTAAGACCTTATTTTCCATAATCAGGGCCTTTGCCCTCTCTCTCGACGGTGCGAGGCCGCGTTGTGTTAATAGTATGTCGAGTCTCTTTTTCATGTCTTTGCGAATGTGCCGGGGTAACACAAGATTACATAACCGGCTGATTAAACAAATAATAACATATTAATCGGGAAAGAGGACAAAACCATCCTGAGTCTGCAGAAGATTGTTCCATCATTCATGCTGAGTTGTGCATTGATCTTACCCCGATTCAGAGGACAAGAAAATAAGGTAGAATACAGAAACGGAGGTAGGAGATGGAAAGACGAAGATAAGATGAAGAGTTTAAGTCTGAAGCAGTACGACT
>LNQR01000018.1 GCA_001541255.1 Candidatus Magnetominusculus xianensis | reverse complement strand
TCGGGACCATAATAATCACGCTTAAGAAAGAAGATGGCAAGATTATAACATTGATAAGTGATAATGGCGGCGGCATCCCTGACACTATTGCTGGTAGTATATTTGAATATTATTTCACAACTAAATCTGATATGGAAGGGACGGGAATAGGATTGTACATGTCGAAGATGATAATTGAAAAAAGCATGGACGGCAGCCTCACTTTTAGAAACACAGGTGACGGAGCCGAGTTTAGGATTGCTGTTTAATGATCCATGGGTTGTCTTGTGTCGTTGCTCGTACATAAATTTAAATAAACTGTCAATAGCGAAAGAACTATACCGTGTACTTAAAAAAGACGGGAACATGTTCTTCGTGAACTACCCCAAACAGAACGCACATTTGAGGGTCAAATTCCTTGATGAGGTTTGTCATGATGTGTATGAGTACGTTTGGTGTTATGGTATTCAGATGGTTAGAGCAGAAAGGCATTTCACTGCTGCACACAGGACAATCCCACATTGCACGAAGTCTGATGCAAATAAGTGGGACATGCTGTTTTGCCTTGTGACCAGCAACTTCTTAATAACGGACAATGGGCAACAAAATAACCATTCTCAGCTTTTTCTAATATTACTTTTATATTCATCTCTTCTTTTTCTTATTAAACAGGCCTTCTATTGTATGCAAAATTACCAAATCAGGTCTTCTCAGCAGCATTCGCGGTTGAGAGTACCTCATCACATCCCTGATCTGCTGCCGTCTGTCTGGTTTATAGCAGTGTATAGTACACTTTGAACACGTAGGTTTGTCGTTTTGATATACGCACTTATCCAGACGCTTATGGGAATACTCAAGCAGTGCCGCGCATTCCGCACAGAGGACGCCCTTTGAGTGATGGAGTTTTTTACAGTAAAACCCAATCATCTTCGTTACTGTTCTCTTCTCAAACTCTATTCTGGTGCCGCTAAACATCCAGCCCTCGCTTGTCTCATTCCAGTCCGAATCTAAGACACCTGTCCAGCGTTTTCAGCATATACGCCGATGTTTCTGAACTTCTGATGTCTTGTCTCTATGAGCTGCTCAACTGGTATGCCCCTTAGTTTTTCAATCTCACGGAGAATATACCTTTTAACATTAGCAGCAGACTCGGCAGGGTCTCTATGGGCACCGCCCTGCGGTTCTTCTATGACCGCGTCTATTATGTTAAAGGCCATCAAATCGGCAGCGGTCATTTTTAAGGCCGATGCAGCGCGTGCATAGTCATCCTGATTCAACACCTTCCCCGAACTCCAGAGTATTGCTGTGCAGCCCTCAGGCGAGATTACTGAGTACACGGAGTGTTCAAGCATGACAAGCCTGTCAGCAACACTCAGAGCCAGCGCCCCGCCGCTTCCCCCCTCACCTATAACTATTGATATAATTGGTACACCAATAGAAAATATCTCCATTAGATTTGTCGCTATTGCCTCAGACTGACCGCGCTCCTCAGCACCAATGCCGGGGAAGGCGCCAGGCGTATCCACAAACGTTACAATGGGCAGGTTAAATCGCTCTGCTAATTTCATAATGCGCAGGGCCTTTCTATAGCCTTCTGGATGGGGCTGGCCGAAGTTCCTGATAATTCGATTTTTTGTGCCTCTGCCCTTCTGATGCCCCGCTATCATCACCGGTATAGTGTCAATCATGCCAAAACCCGCTATAATGGCCGGGTCATCAGCGAACCTCCTATCGCCGTGAAGCTCTGTGAACTCAGTTGTTATTCTCTCTATATAGTCCAGCGTATAGGGGCGTTCAGGGTGTCTGGCAAGCTGGCATTTCTGCCACGGGCTCAGACCAAGGAATATCTCTTTTCTGAGTTCTTGAAGCCTCTGCCTGAGGGCAGTTATCTCCGACTCCAGCCCCGTGCCGTTAGTGCCACTTAACTGCGTCAGCTCTTCTATTTTAAGTTCAAGCTCTTCTATGGGCCTTTCAAAATCTAAATATATCTTCATATCGTCAACAGAGTTAGTTTAGCGCAACAGCGCCCTTACGAGTCAGAGATTCAATCTCATCTATTAACACAATGTCGTTAGAGGCACAGTATGATGTTACAATTACGGTCTCTTTTTCGCTGTCATTGAGGCGCAGGTAAACTGGGAGGTCGCCTTTTGCCGTATGAAGGGCGCCTTTTATTTTAACAAGCGTATCGTGACTGCAGTGCGTTGAGTCAAGCGTTATCTCTATTTTCGAGTACTGTTCATCAAGCGCCCTTTGCAGCTGCGCAACGGCAGAGACAATTATCTTGTGTCCCTTTTCAGAGGAATCATGTCTTCCGGAGATAATGACAATTGTGTCCTTTTTCAATAGCGGCTCTGTGCGTTGAAATACGTCTGGAAACACGATTGCCTCTACAGAGCCGTCGTCGTCCTCGATATTTAATATTGCCATTTGGCCTTTTTTATCCTTTAGCTGTTTCTTTTTTATAGAGGTTATAATACCGGCAAGCCGTACATCTTCGTTTGTAGGCATATCGTCAAGGGCAGAGGTTTTGGCTATGTTTATCCTCTTCAGTTGAGCTTCATATCTCCTTAGCGGGTGACTTGATATGTAAAACCCAAGGGCCTGTTTCTCGTAGCCCAGTTTTTCGCTTTCTTCCCATTCATATACCTGTCCGGTGTGTTTAACATCGAGAGGGTCTCCAAATAGCGATGGCATCGAGCGCATCCCTGTCAGGAGCATATCAAGGCTGTCAAAGGCCATAGCCCTGGATTTAATCAGCACATCGAACGAACCGGCCTTTATCAAACTCTCTATGACCTTTTTATTCACCTTGCGTGAGTCCACCCTTTGAATGAAATCCTCTAATGAGGCAAAGGGCTTGCCCTGACGCACCTCAAGAATCGACTCGATAGCAGCGCTTCCAACGCCTTTAACCGCCTCAAGTCCGAAACTTATCGCAGACCCGATGATTGTAAACTTGCTGTGGCTCCTGTTAATATCAGGGGGGAGTATCTCTATTGACATCTCGTGGCATTCCTTGATGAACTTAACAACCTTGTCCGAGCCGTCTTCACATGAAAGGTTCGCAGCCATGAACTCCACGGGAAAGTGTGCCTTCAGGTATGCCGTCTGATATGAGATATAGGCATAGGCAGCCGAATGTGACTTGTTAAAGCCATACTTGGCAAACAGCGCCATGAGATCAAATATCTTAACCGCCATTTTCTCCCTGATGTTCTTTTTGACAGCCCCATCGACAAAGGCATCCTTCTGTTTGTCCATCTCGTGGCTTATTTTCTTACCCATTGCCTTTCTCAGTATGTCTGCCTGACCCATTGAAAAGCCCGCAAGTTTATTTGCTATCCTCATCACCTGTTCCTGATAAAGAATAACTCCATAGGTCTCATCAAGGATTTCCTTAAGCTGTGGCAGGTCATACTGAACAGGTGTCAGGCCTTTTTTCCTCTTAATAAAATCATCTATCATGCCGCTGCCAATTGGACCGGGACGGTAGAGTGCAACAAGGGCTATGAGGTCTTCAAACCGGTTGGGCGACATCTTTATCAGTATATCCCTCATCCCTGGACTCTCAAGCTGAAACACCCCTGTGGTAAGCCCAGAGCTCAGTAAGTCATACGTCTTCTTGTCGTCGAATGAGATATGCTTTAAGTCAAAGTCTATATTGCGTTCCTTGAAATACTCCAGGGTTTTTTGAATAACGGTCAGCGTCTTAAGGCCGAGGAAGTCAAACTTAAGCAGGCCGATTTTCTCTATCGAATTCATGTCGAATTGGGTAATAACGGCGTCTTCAGATGGATGCTTATACAGCGGCGTGTAATCGGTAAGCGGTGTAGGCGATATAACAACCCCTGCCGCATGAGTAGAGGCGTGGCGGCACAGGCCCTCAAGACGCATAGCGATGTCAAGGAGGCGGCGCACGTCTTCTGATTTTGCATATGCATTTCTGAGTTCAGGCTCGGCCTCAAGTCCCTCTTTAATGGTTATATTGAGGGTTGCCGGAATTAGCTTGGCTATCTTGTCAACCTCGGAGTAGGGCATTGCAAGCGCCCGCCCTACGTCGCGTATTGCGGCCTTAGCGGCCATTGTCCCGAAGGTGATTATCTGGGCTACGTGGTCTTTACCGAATTTCTCAGCCGTATAGTTAATGACCTCGCCGCGTTTGTCCTTGCAGAAGTCCACGTCTATGTCTGGCATACTGATTCTCTCTGGATTGAGAAAGCGTTCAAACAGGAGATTATATTTAAGCGGGTCGATGTCGGTGATGTCAAGGCTATAGGCTATGAGGCTGCCAGCGGCAGAGCCGCGCCCTGGGCCGACGGGGATATCTTTAGTCCTTGCGTAGTTGATAAAATCCCAGACGATAAGGAAATAGGACGAAAACCCCATTTTTTTGATTATCTTCAGCTCGGTCTCGAATCGTTCTGCGTAGTCAGGGGCAATAGTGCTGCCGAGTTTTTTCTTTATACCAGTACGGGCAAGCCTCTCCATGTAATCATCCGGGGTCAGGCCGTTTTCGATTGCGTATTGGGGGAGCATGTTTTTATATAGTTTAAATGTAAGATTACACTTATCGGCCACTTCCCTGGTGTTTAACACGGCCTCCGGGATTTCTGAAAAGGCGGCCTTCATCTCGTTGGGGGATTTGAAATACAGGCCGTCTGTCTTAAATCGCATCCTGTCCGTGTCATAGACGGTCTTACCGGTTTGAATACACAGGAGGATGTCGTGGGCGACGGAGTCTTCTTTTTTCAGATAATGGGTGTCGTTTGTGGCAACGAGTTTGATATTGAGTTCTTTGGAGAGTTCGATGAGTTTTCTGTTTACATCAATTTGTTCCGGGATGCCGTTGTCTTGAATCTCCAGGTATATGTTTCCCGGGCCAAGGATATGTTTATATCTGAGGGCTGCTTCTCTGGCGTTGTCAATCATATCGCGCTGCAGGTAGTATGGCACTTCGCCTTTGAGACATGCGGTGAGGCCGATGAGCCCACCGCTGTACTGCTCAAGCAGGTCCATGTCGATGCGCGGCCTGTAGTAAAATCCTTCCAGATATGCCCTTGAGACAAGCGATACGAGGTTCTTGTAGCCGTCCATGTCCTTTGCAAGCAGGATGAGATGGAAATACGACCCCTTACCGTTGTCTTTTCCTCTGTCGAAACGGCTGCCTTGCGCTACATAGACCTCGCAGCCGATGATAGGTTTAACACCGGCGTCGATGGCCTTTTTATAAAACTCGATAGCTCCGAAGAGATTGCCGTGGTCGGTAACGGCAACCGCTGGCATTTTATACTCGACAGACTTTTCAACAAGCTCATCTATTCGTACAGCCCCATCAAGCAGGCTATACTCAGTATGAAGATGAAGCGAGACATAATCCGAGTGGTTCATGGCAGTGGTAGTTTAACTGATTCTGGCGGTGAGGTCAATAGAATTTTTGCTATTGACCGGTAAACAAGTATCTCTTCACAGAATTTACGAAATTCTCAACCTGTGGAAACAGTTCCAAGACATCCTCATCTAATATGTCTGCATATTCCACATAGTCGCCTTTTTGTCTAAGCTCAAATACGCGATGTAAAATCTTAGACATAGATTTATCGAAAACATTTGTCTTAATGAATTCCTTATCGAACAAAGCAATTGCACCAGAGTGTTTTGACGTTCCCATCTGTTTTGTTTGAAGCAGCGCCAACACGCTGTAAAACAACGCAAACGGTTTAGTATTGCACGGTTATTCATGCCTTCTTTTTGCAATAATAGGGCTTCTTTAAGGCAGTCCTCTGCCTGTTCAAGTCTATATTTTACAAGAAGAAGTATTTCCTCATTCATACCAGAATGCCTTCCCTGTACACCGTCTTAATAAATGACGATTCCCGTATTGGGCTGTCTCTCAATTCACCAATGGTAATCACTATGGGAACGACAACGATGTCTTCGGGAAACCCTGCCTCCCACGCACATCCGCTTATTATACTTTCTATATAGCGGTTGGATTCATTTACAATGACTAAAATATCCAGATCGGAATGCTCCGCTGAATCCCCCCTAGCCCATGAACCGAACACAACCAGCTCACAAACCATGATTTTATCTGACAAGAGAGATTTAAACTTGCCTATCACATTGTTTATTTTTTTTTCCATGTGACCCCAAGCTGCAACGAGACATACTCCGAGTAGTGCATGACAGTGGTAGTTTAACTGATTCTGGCGGTGAGGTCAATAGGTCAAATTGGCCTACATCCAGAACAGATAAAAACATCGGCATTGCTGCTATTGATAACATACCTCATAAATGATTATCATATGGGTATGGAAGAGAAACTCGGGCTGAGAGAGAGGGAGTAAATAATGAGCGAAGAACATAAACGGTCTGAATGGGATATCGCAAAGGCTATTGAAAAATTATATCTTGAAGACAAGTTAGATGAAAATGAGATTATAAAAAGAATAGATGTTAGCAAGTATGAGTTGCGCGGGAGTTTGAGGGCTCTGGCCTTAGCCAACCAATATCGTGAGTCTGATTATGGTGATCAGTTCAAGGAATCAATGTTTCCGCTCTTTCTTAAAGCTGTACGCATTCCAGCGTTGAAGGAGTGGCTTGGCTGGGATGACACTACGAATATCGCAGCCAATAACGTAAATCGCGCTCTTTTTTTTAGCTGGCTCTCATACGAACCATTGGAAAGCAAATATGACTCACCATTAATACAGAAACGTGATGATGTCGTTAGCATTTCAAGAATCCTTAGGAATGAACAGGCTTTTGACTATTTACTAAACACACGTGATCTTGCTGGTGCAGTTAGAAATACAGTGACTATCAGTGATTACATCTTAGCACTGCGTAAGTCATTTGGGAAAACATTTGGACCATTTCTGAGCTTATTTGATAAGGCGAATGGTGCTAGCCTTTCAGGTGTTGAGCAGACTAATATTTTCTCTGATAAAATCGATTCTCATTTTAGCTCGATTACGATTGAATCCTATAAATGCTTACGGAATATCTGTATAGACAAACTTGCTCGTATCAATCTCGTGGCTGGTTTGAACAATTCTGGAAAGACATCCTTGCTTGAGGCCATTTATCTGCTTGCCCGCCAGAATGATTTCGACGGTATACTTGGAGTAATTCAGAGGCGCGGTAAAATCCCTGAAGAGCGCATTCAAGCAGAATGGCTTTTGAATCAGATTGCAAGGCCAATTTCTATTAAAGGCGTTTTTGACGGCAAACAGGCCGATGTAACTATCTCTGTCATTCAGGAAGGTGGTGAATCTCTGGATATGTCAAAATATCTGCAATCGGTAGAAATTACCTCCCAATTTGACAGCCACAAACAAGAATCGCTAACTCGCATTTTCAAAGGGCGGGAGAGGGTTTCGCAAGCTGATTCCATTAAGCTCCTGTGCAAAGCAATATACAGCAGTCCATTCTTTCTAAATGAATCCCGACATTATTCAAGTTCTTATCAGAAGAGCGTTCGCTCTAAGGCTCTCCCTAAGATATTCGATTTCATAAGACTAGAGATTGAGCCAAACATTAGTGACATTCGTTTAGTTGAAGATTCTCAGCGGTTCCTTGTAACCGATTCAAGGTTTGATGAGACCCCTGACCTTACCTCCTATGGAGAAGGACTTCAACGCATATTCTTTATGTCACTGCTCTTTGCATCAGCCCAAAATGGTATTTTGTTGATTGATGAATTTGAAAACGCTATCCATGTTGATCTTATGGCAAGATTTGCACCATTTGTCTATAAGCTCGCAGTAGAATTTAATGTTCAGGTATTTTTAACCAGCCATAGTAAGGAATGTATTGATTCATTTGTCCAGAATATTGATAAAAAAGAAGACATATCCTGTTACGCGCTGGTTCCAAATTCAGAGGGAGCCTTAGAGGTAAGGGGATTTGGAGGTCAGAAATACTCAAATCTTTTACGCATAGCTGATGTTGATTTGAGGAAGGCTCAATGATTAAAAGTATCAATGCCCTTCTTACGTTTTGTGAAGGGCCGCATGATGTAGCTTATGTCAGAATGGTTCTACGCAAACTACTGAATTTTAAAATAGTAAAAGCAAAATTTAAAGAGCTTCCTTCACCTTTTAATGCGATATTCAAGAAGACTGTACAAGAATACGTGCAAGGTGATTTATCTTTGGATATGGCCCATAAGTTTTTTCTACCAGATACAATTTTGCAAAATGGTAACCATATGATTCTGTTATTCAACTGCGGTGGGAAAGATAATTATGACAAGGTAAGGACTTTAATATCAGATTATTTAGAAGCCCTGCAGGATGCCAGAACTTTTCCTCAGGGTGCAGAGGATGTCGTTGATTCTACTCGATATTTGTTTGTCTATGATGCTGATGCTAAAGGAATCAAAGATATTTGTTGCGATGTTACAACTAACTTCTGCTCAATAAATAATGGCGAGGATTTTATCACTCAGGATTGGGGAAAGGCTCCTCACTCAGACTTTGGCAGAGTTGCTGGCGATAAAGCTGTTTATGTGTGGGGAGAAAATCCAGGCAGAGGAACATTAGAAGATATTCTTATCCCATTATTTGCTAATGATAATGAGGAATTAATGACGAAGGCAACATCTGCAGTTGTTAAAATGTTTCCTCGGGATACAGACAATAACGACGCCATAATTGCTGTGCCCGCGTTAGCAAAACAAAAGAAGTCAATTTTAACTTTACTGGGTCAAGGGGAAAAGCCGGGTTCATCAATTGCGGTCATCCTTGAACAATCTAAATTGCTTACCGACACTACACTTAAGGACGATGAGAGAACAGGAGCATTTACAAAATTCGTTGCTGAATTCATAAATCTCCGATCAACACGTGTGCTGGAAGTCATGTAACAGACCCTCATTTCAAAACTATCATTCTATCCTTTTGGGTCAATCTCGAATTGTTTAACAAGGGATTTATTAATTTCAGGCTTTCGTTGTATAATACAAAAGGTTTGTAATGAATAACTGGCTGGAATGTCAGCCGTAGAGGGGTATATGGGTATGCGGAATAAAAAGGTACTTGTAATAGATGATGAGTATATTGTGCGGGTCAGTTGTCAGAGGGTGCTGGAGACAGACGGCTATAGTGTGTTTTTGTCTTCCAATGTCATGGACGGCCTTAAGCTCATAGAAGACGAAGGATTTGACCTTGTGATAACCGACCTGATAATGCCCGGAATGGACGGTTTTGAACTGCTGAAACAGGTACGAGGCAGATGGCCTTCACTAAAGGTAGTAGTGATGACCGGTTATGGCACGACAGAGACGTCAGACAAGTCTTTAGAACTTGGGGCAGACGGCGTTATAAAGAAACCATTCCTGCCTGAGGAACTTCTCTCAGTCGCCGGTACAATCCAAAGTAATTATGTAAATTAAGACGCGGAGGCAATATACATGGAAGGAAACATACTAATAGTCGATGATGATGATATAGTGGTCAAAAGCTGTGATAGTGTTCTCGCCCCTGAAGGCTTTACGATTACCGGCACAACCGACTCCAGCAAGGCCATAGAACTTATCAGGGACAACGACTACGATATTGTCATAACGGACTTGAATATGCCCGGCATAGACGGCTTCGAACTGATAAGACAGATAAATGCGCTTAAACCATCGACTGGGATTGTTGTCATCACGGGTTTTACCTCTCAGCAAAACATCAAAGACATCCTGCAGCTGGGAATAATTGATTATATATCAAAGCCATTTTCCCCGCATACACTCCTTGAGACAATATTGAAGGCCACATATCTTATAAAGAAAATAAAGGCCTTATCTACCGCTGAACCAGATACCGAACCTGACGCCAAAAAGAAGACCGAGGCCCTGAACAATATTATAGACGAGTACAAGTCTGTTCCAGGCTCACTGTTGAGGGTTCTTGAGTCTGCCCAGGACCTGATAGGCTATCTGCCACCTTCCGTGCAGAGATTCATAGCCAACGGATTAAGGATTCCTGTTAGTGAGGTATATTCAGTAGTGTCGTTTTATCCTTACTTCACAATGAAGGCGCGAGGCAAGCACCACATAAGGGTATGCGTAGGCAACGCCTGTCACGCAAAAAAATCAGGCCAGATATTGACCAGATTAAAAAGAAACCTGAATTTTAATGAAGATAACATAACAGCCGACGGGAAGTTCTCCTTTGAAACCGTACGCTGTCTCGGTGCTTGTGGCTTTGCCCCTATTGTGGAGATTGACTACGATACCCACGGCGCCGTTGACCCTGATAAGACATTAGATATATTAAAAGATTATCACTGAGGAGGCCCGTATGCCTGCGATTAAAGTTAGAGCCACTGACAGAAGCATTAAAAAATTAACCATAGAAGACTTAAAGATAATCAGAGAAAAATACAAAGACCCCAGGACTATCGGCACAAAGGCGTCTATTCTCGTCTGCGGCGGTTCTGCATGTGCAGCTCGTGGCAGCTTAAAGATTCAGGAGAATCTGTCCGGCGAATTGGAAAAAAAGGGTATTTCATCATCAGAGGTCTCCGTCTATGAAACCGGCTGCAATGGCTTTTGCAATCAATCCCCTGTGATCAACGTCTATCCTGATATGACATTATATCAGGCATTCAAACCCGAAGATGTCCCTGCTATCGTTGACGAACATTTCATAAAGGGCCAACCGGCTGATAGATTTGTATATAAAGACATCAAGGAAAAAAAATCAATCCCTAACCGGCAGGATATTCCATTTTTTAGCCTACAGACAAGACGTGTACTCAACAAAAGCGGTCTCATCCAGCCTGACGACATAGAGGCTTATATATTCCACAACGGTTACACAGGCTTGGTCAGGGCGGTTACTGCTATGAAACCTCAGGAGATAGTAAAGGAGATAAAGGACTCCGGCCTGAGGGGAAGAGGCGGAGGTGGTTTCCCAACCGGCTTAAAATGGGAAATCAGTATGAACAGGCCTGACCATACGAAATATGTTATCTGTAACGCCGGCCCAATCTCAAGAAGCATAATAGAAAATGACCCGCATTCCATCATTGAAGGCATGATAATAGCAGGACGGGCAATCGGTGCCGCAAAGGGCTTTATTTATGTAAGAGAACCGGACAACCTCTTCATACTGAGGCGGCTGCATACGGCAATAGAAAGGGCGCGTGGCTGCGGCTTTCTTGGAGATAATATTTTTGACAGTGGATTTGATTTCACAATAGACGTGTCCTTCGGGGCAGGGACATTCATCTGCGGTGAGGAGACGGCACTTATTCGCTCAATGGAGGGAAAGCGCGGTTTTCCCACTCCTAAGCCTCCATATCCGGCCCAAAGCGGCCTGTGGGGAAGGCCAACAATAGTTGACAACGCGGAGACATTTGCCAATGTGCCGCTTATTATAGCAAACGGTCAGGCATGGTTCAGGTCAGTTGGAACGCATTCCTCCCCGGGGACAAAGATATTTACCCTCGGCGGTGCAGTCAACTTAAACGGCCTGATAGAAATCCCCATGGGAACGACATTCAGGTCAATAGTATATGAAATAGGCGGGGGACTGAAAAAGAAAAGCACACTCAAGGCAGTTCATATCGGAGGCCCGACAGGTGGAGTTATCCCTGAGTCTCTAATCGACACACCTGCTACGTATGAGGATATAACGGCGGCTGGTGTTATCGTCGGCTCAGGCAATCTAATCATCATGGACAATAATACCTGCATGGTCAACGAGGCCTTAGGCGCTATGGAGTTCGGACACGGCGAGTCATGCGGTAAGTGTGTCCCATGCCGTATAGGGACAAAGGTAATGTACGATAAGCTGCTCGACATAACCGAGGGGCGCGGGAAGCTGGAAGATATTGACATGCTTGCCGAATTAGCCTTTGAGGTAAAGCGCACTACGCTTTGCGGACTTGGACAGACATCTCCTATTATGGTGCTGACTGCCATAAAATATTTCAGAGAGGAATTTGAAACGCATATTAAAGACCACTGGTGTCAGGCTGGCAAGTGCAGGACACTGTCAACCTTTGTAATAGAACCGAAGACCTGTACGGGGTGCGGCTCATGCGCCAGGAAGTGTCCGCAGGGGGCTATAAGCGGCGAAAAGAAAAAACCCCACCTGATAGACCAGGCACTGTGCATACAGTGCAGGAGCTGCTTTGAGACCTGTCCGTTTGTTTCTATTCGCATTGAGCCAAGCGTAGCCGAGGAGGTTGATTCATGGTAAACTTAATTATAGACGATAAAAAAATTCAGGTCCCCGATGGGACAACAATACTTGTTGCCGCTAAGGCAAACGGCATAGAAATCCCTACCCTGTGCTGGGACAAGCGACTTACACCGTTTGGTGGCTGCCGCATATGTCTTGTAGAGATAGAAGGGCGTTCAAAGCTCTATACGTCGTGTTCGACGGCGGCTGAAAATGGCATGGTAGTGTATACCTCTACGCCAGATGTGCTGAAGGCAAGGAAGACGGTGTTTGAGCTTCTGCTTGTCCACCACCCGCTGGACTGCCCGATTTGTGACAAAGCCGGTGAGTGTAAACTCCAGGACATGTCATACATGTACGGCTCCAGCAGCAGCAACTATGCTGGGGAGAAAAAGGCCGACCCTGAAGACATAGCCAATCCACTGATAGATATAAACACCAACAGGTGTATAATGTGCGGACGTTGTGTGCGCGTGTGCTGGGAACATCAGGGTGTAGGAGCTATAAACTTCATTGGCCGGGGGTTTGGCACAAAGGTAAGCCCACCGTTTGAGGAAACTCTAAACTGCGAATTCTGCGGGCAGTGCGTGGACGCTTGTCCTGTAGGGGCGCTTGGTAGTAAACCATTCCGCCACCGTGCGCGGGCCTGGTTCCTCGAACAAAAGGACAACATCTGCCCATACTGCGGCGTGGGCTGCACCATTACGCTGGATATTAGAGAAGGAAGGATTCTCAACGCCAGAGGCGTAGACGGCAAGGGTGTAAGCAAGGGAGACCTCTGCACAAAAGGCCGCTACGGCACGGACTACATATACTCCAGCAACAGATTAAAGACCCCGATGGTCAGGAAAAACGGCGAACTCGTCCCATCCTCATGGGAGGAGGCTATGTATGTGATAGCCAGCGGCATGAAACAGGTATTAACCGCTCACGGCCCGGACAGCATTGGGGCGATTGGCTCGTCACGCTGTTCAATCGAAGACAACTATGTGCTGCAAAAATTCATGCGCACTGTTATAGGCACTAACAATATAGACTCCTCGGCATACTTCGGGTATGCAAAGATATTTAAGGCAATAGAGACGGCATTTGGCCTTCACGAACTTCCTATTGATTTTAACTCTCCACTTGCGAAAAAAGTACTGCTCGTGCTGGAGACAGACATAGCGGCAACACATCCTATTTGGGGACTGAAATTCATCGAGGCACGGCAGCACGGGGCGCACCTCATTGTGGCCAGCGCCAGAGAGACAAAACTCACAAGACACGCCAACACATGGCTTAGAATCAAACCCGGCACGGCGCAGGCGCTTGTCTATGGCATCATGAAGACGGCTATTGACGAGGGGATACATTTGAAAAATGAGTCAGCAGGGAATATCGCGAATTTTTCAGAGATGGCGGGGCTGCTAAATGACTATACCCCAGATAAGGTCAGCGAATTAACAGGGATAGGCAGGGATGAGCTGATTGACACAGCAGCCAGGTTCTTATCGGCTGAGAGTAGGCTTGTTACGACTGCTGCCACACCGGCAAGTAATCTTGAGGGATTAAACTCGCTGCTTGCTGCCGCGAATCTCGTAATGCTGACAGGCGACGGCCCGCGTGCCCTTCAAATGCCAGCAGAGTACTCAAACACATTCGGCCTATGGAAGATGGGCGTAACTCCGGGCTATCTGCCCGGCTATGTGAAGATAACTGATAAACCAGGCAAAGACCTGTTTAACATGCTATATGAAAAAGACTCAATCAAGGCGCTCTATCTGATGGGTGAGGACCCGCTGGTAACATATCCTGATTTAAAGAAACTTGAGGATAAGTTTCAGTCGCTTGAGTTTATCGTAGTGCAGGACATACGCATGACCGCCAGCGCACGATACGCACATGTGGTGCTGCCGGCATCGAGCTGGTCAGAAAAAGAGGGCACATTCATTAATATGGCCGGAATTTATCAGGACGTCAATAAAATTGTTGCCTCAACAGGGGAATCAATGCCCGATTGGCAGATTCTCAGAAACCTTGCAAGGGTAATGAATGTCCCCATAGGGGCAGACAGCCTCAAGACCATACGTGAAGAGATTGATTCTATAAAGGTAGACTTGCCGCATGAGAAATGGAAATACGCCCCCGTGCCTTTTGAACTAGCCGAAAAACCTGACACTAAATACCCACTCGTATTGGTTACGGGAAACCTGATGCAGCACTCAGGGGCGCTCTCAGCTATGTCAACAAGCCTTACGCACGTCATATCGGACGCATTTGTACAGGTCAGCCCTCAGGATGCAGATAAATACCTGCTTGAAGACGGCGGAAATGCAAAGGTTGAGTCCAAAAACGGGGCTGCCACGATGAAGGTACGCATCTCTGAGGAGATACCTGCGGGGATGATATTTGTCCCGCTGCACTTCTTCCGCTGGCGCGTAAACGAACTGACCTCTGTGACGCAGGGCCCTGGTGTGCCCATTACTACAGTGCGCGTGATACCGCAGGACTAATTAAGCGTGCTCAAGTCACACTCAAGTCACAGGGTTTAGCCCACGAATGCAGGTGGTTTGGGGTGGTTCAGACTACGGGGCGTGGCCTTCAAGTTTTTCGAGGGGGGACCACTCCAGCTTAATTTATTTTATTCAATGGTATTAATTTCCACTATACAAATGCCGATAAGTAGAGCTATAGTAAATAGAAGAGTTTATATCTTGGAGGTTAGGGATGAGCAACATCGCAGATGAAATCGAACAAAGGACAAATCTGGCCATGTCAAACCAATTGGAGATGCTGACATTTTACCTCAGCGATGACCAGTTATACGGGATAAACGTGTTTAAAATAATCGAAGTCCTTGAGTGTCCGCCCAAAATAACCAAAATGCCTAACTCCCACCAAGCTGTAAAAGGTACAATAAACTTTAGAGGTAGATCCATTACCGTTATTGATTTGTCAGAAGCACTGGAGATGGAACCAGTTGACTATAAAAATAATATAAGCTATGTCATAGTGTGTGAATACAACTATCTTATTCATGGATTTTTAATAAATTCACCGAATACACTTATTAACAGAAGCTGGGAGGACGTGAAAAGCCCCTCGGCTATCATGAGCAAAACGGCGTGCCTGACCGCCCTTGCATATACGGACGACGGCAAGACGATTCAACTGCTTGACGTAGAAAAAATACTCGCAGAGACAATAGGCGTCGAAGAAGAACTCTCCGGTGATTTTCAGGTTAACCTCGAAAAAGAGGCTGTAGCCATTAACTTTAAGGACTACCATCTGCTCGTCGTCGATGATTCAAAGGCAGCAAGGATGATGTTGAAATCAGTCATGGACAAATTGGGCGTCACATATACAATGA
This sequence comes from Candidatus Magnetominusculus xianensis, assembly GCA_001541255.1. Lineage (GTDB taxonomy): Bacteria > Nitrospirota > Thermodesulfovibrionia > Thermodesulfovibrionales > Magnetobacteriaceae > Magnetominusculus > Magnetominusculus xianensis. Next base: position 47,560 of record LNQR01000018.1, on the reverse strand, counting down.
TGGAAAGCGCGGTTAATGCACTTCAACTACTGGAGGACTTTTCAAAGGGGGACGTCCCGATTACAGACAGGTTTGCCATGATAATATCAGATATTGAGATGCCGGGCATGGATGGGTTCACATTTACGAGAAAGATAAAGGGGGATTCAAGGCTCTCAGGGCTTTATATCATACTGCACAGCTCACTAAGCAACAAGTCCAACGTATCAAAGGCCAAACAGGTCGGCGCTAACGATTTTCTCCCAAAATTCCGTCCAGACGAGATAGCCGGTAAAATCCTGGACAGGATACACACAATTGCAGGTAAGAATTGACCCCGGTAAATTTCATATGATAAAGTATAATTGAATATTAACAGTGTCCTGATGACACTGAGCCGACAGGCACAAACATGGAGGTTTTTCTTAATGGACAGCGCTGCAGTAGGACTAAGGTATATGGCAGACGTTGGTGTATTGGCAAAGTCGTTAGACATTGGGCGCTTCACTGGGGCCATGGCGATGAAGCTCGTTAACTCGGTCCCATCAAACGGGGAGTTGCGGGCACTTGCAACTCCACCATTTAATCCGGTGGGCACAGGTAAACACGTGAGCATATACGCCTGAGACTGCTGCCGCCGCCAGTGCCGCCGCCCTTGCCAATTTTGCCGCAATGTTGATGTCACGATGCGGCTAATAAGGTAGGAAAGGCAGTGAGAGGAGGGCAGGACGGCGCTGGCGTGCGTGTACCATGTCTTAGTCAAGCAGTTTGAAGATGTGTTCCTCTTCGAGGAGTTTTGAGAATTCCTCCGGTGGAATTGGCTTGTTGAAAATATAGCCCTGAACCTCATCGCAATCAAAAATCCTGAGCAGCTCGAGCTGTGCTATTGTCTCCACACCTTCGGCTATTACCTTGATGTTCAGGCTATGTGCCATCGAGATTATCGTTGATGTGATTACGGCGTCAGACGGGTCTGTAGTACAGTTTCTTATAAAGTTCTGGTCTATTTTCAGTATATCGATTGGGAAGCGTTTTAAATATATCAACGACGAATATCCCGTTCCGAAGTCGTCTATGGAGATGTTTACGCCAAGTTTACGCAGTTCGTTCATTATTTGTATACTTAGTTCAACGTTTTGCATCAGGCCGCTTTCTGTTAATTCGATATCGAGATATTTGGGGTCAAGGCCTGTTTCCTCAAGTATTGTGGTTATTTTTTTAGCAAGTGTAGCGTCTTTGAATTGATGAGCGGAGAGGTTTACGCTTACTCGCTGCGGCGGGAAGCCGCTTTGCTGCCACAATTTGTTCTGAGCACATGCCTCACGCACCACCCACTCCCCGATTGGACATATCAGATTTATCTCCTCGGCCAGCGGGATAAATCTGACAGGAGATATCATTCCCATTTCGGGGTGCTGCCATCGAATAAGGGCCTCACATCCTACGAGTTTACCATTCTTAATATCTATTTGCGGCTGGTAGTGCAGCAATAATTCATTATTCTTCAGTGCAGAGGTGAGCGCCTTCTCAAGGTTTATTTTCTCTAAGATGGCCACATCCATAGAAGCGTCATAGAATTTAAACGAGTTTTTTCCATGTTCTTTTACCTGGTACATCGCCATGTCAGCATTTTTTGTCAGTTGCTCCATGTTATCCCCGTTGTCGGGATATATGCTTATGCCAATGCTTACACCAATGTTACATTGCTGCCCGTCCAGAATAAACGGCTCGTTCATTGCCTTCACTATTTTCCCCGCGATATTGGCGGCATCAGTGGGTTTTGTGATTTTAGCAAGGAGGATTTGAAACTCATCTCCTCCCATGCGGGCAACCGTGTCGGATTCTCTAACAGATTCTCTGAGCCGCGCTGCTACTTCTTTTAAGAGCAGGTCTCCCATATGATGCCCCAGCGTATCGTTTACGAATTTGAACTTGTCAAGGTCTAAGAACATGACGGCAAAGTTGAAGTCAGTCCTTTTGGCCTGCAGGAGCGTCTGTCTCAGGCGGTCTTCGTAGAGAGAGCGGTTTGGCAAGCCGGTGAGCATGTCAAAGTGGGCGAGTTGTTTAAGGCGTTCCTCGGCGTGTTTGCGCTCGGTGTCGTCAATTTTTACGGCTATAAAATGCGTTATATTTCCCACTGTGTCTTTTATTGGCGCTATTGAGAGGAATTCCCAGTAGAGTGTGCCGTCCTTTTTTCTGTTACACACGTCGGCACGAAACTCCTCACCTGCCGTTATCGTATCCCACAGGCGTTTATAAAACTCCGGGGGGTGCTTGCCGGACTTCAATATACTTGGGTTTTTCCCTTTAACCTCAGAGAGCGTGTACCCGGTACATTCTGTGAATTTTTGATTTACGAATTCTATACTGCCGTATTTGTCGGTAATAATAATTGAGCTGAGGCTTTGTTCGACGGCAATGGACAGTTTTCTTAGCTCGTCTTCAAAGCGTTTTCTTACGGTGATGTCAGCGGCTACACAGACGATGTCACCGTTTTCAGTCCCTTTCATCATAGAGAAGCTGCACTGAACTGCTATCTTCCCACCGCTTTTGGTTATTAACCATAATTCTATTCTGCTAATTTTTTCCAAGTGGTCAAGTATGCGCACTTCTTTAAGTTTCTCTTCAATAACATTGCCATCTGAAAAGAGATTTGCTGCCCTTTTGCCAATAAGCTCATCCGCGTTATACATCAGGATGCTGCATACAGTGTGGTTAACTGTTTTTATTTTACCATAGATATCTATGACGAAGAGCATATCGCCCATCGCATCAATAACACCGTTAAGATAGTCCTTGGATACAGCCGTGTTTTGCAGGTTATGGGCCATGTCGTTAAAGGCAGAGGCAAGGTCCCGGATCTCGTCGTTTGACTCCGGCAGGGCAATCTCCTGTGAGAAATCCCCCGCTCCGACCTTGCTGACAGCATGGGCAAGTGTCCTTAGTGGTCTCATAAGATTATAAACCTTCAGTCCTCCAAATATGAATATCAGAACACCGGCTGCCGTCATGAAGAGGAGTATGACTCTCAGATGTTCATTTTTATAACCAGAGATAGACTCAAGTTCGTTCGTTATTCGGTTGCTTATGTTAAGGAGTGCAGTACTTTCTTCAAGATATATTGACTTGAGCCTGCTGTTTTGTGCATCTACCATATCTATATCCATAGCGCTGCCCTTGAATGTCTCAAGCATGGAGATGTTTTCCTTAAACACAGCATCCATTCGTGCAGGTGCGGGGGGATATTTAGCCCCGGATATAGTTCCACCCTTGTAGAGCGTGTGAAGATTTAGTTCATACTCGGTGACGGTTTTCGCGAGATTCTCTTTGTCGGAGAAGTCTCCGTATGCGGCTGAGAGTGCGTACTTCGCAGCCATTTGAGAGAGCATTCGCTGTTTGCCCGCAAGATTTATAACTCTGGAGTCGTCCTTTTGCAGCAGTTGGTAGTAATATATGGTGGACAGCTCCAGGACGCCTGTCAAAGTAATCAGAAACAAAAGGATATTTATTTTCTTACTTAGAGATAGTCTCATAAGACGTATTATAGCTTATACATACAAATAATTTCATTGACTGCAAGAGGCGGGGCTGGTAATAAATTTATAGTTTGCCTGAGCGCAGTATTGATATTATCAGCCAAATGCCCAGGAAAAACGCAATTGTAAAGCCCAGAGTTCCTATTGCCGGGATGTCGAATATCTTCGCACCCGTCCCTGAGAGTGTCAGTATCGATGAACTCATTATTATTGATGCTATAACAATACTGAAAGACAACCTGTTGGATGACTTTTCTAAGTCCCTTGTCAGACGGTCTATGCCTGCTATTTGAGACTTTATTGTGAAGTCTCCGGCAATCATCCGCCTTAGAAGTACACGGAGTTTTTTTGGTGTGTCTATTAGTGAGTCGGCGAGGCCGGACAGGTGTCTCTCAAGTTTATCAAACACCCTCTTAGGGCCATATTTTTTCATCATCAGTGTGGATGTGTAGGGTGCAGCGGCAGTGATAAAGTTAAAGGTAGGTGCCAGCTCCCTTACCGTGTTGTCTACGATAAGCAGGCACTTGTCTATGAGCAGCAGAGACGATGGTACCTTCAGCTTATGTTTTATCGCAAGATGCGTCACAGTGTTCAGGTACTCGGCGAAGTTAATCTCCGCAAGCGCACTGTCATAAAGCGGCAGGAGAAGTTCCATCATATCTGACAGGAAGTCCTGTCTGAATCGGTCTACATCCATCTCGTCTGTTATCATCCCCAGCTCAACGAACTGGTCTATCAGTGACTCGAAATCCTTGTGTACAAGGGCAATCAGGAGCGCTGCGATGCTTTCCATTACTACAGGGGTCAACCACCCTGCCATTCCGAAGTCAACGATTGCAATACGCCCGTCATAGAGGACGAACAGATTACCCGGGTGCGGGTCGGCGTGAAAGAATCCATCATCAAGTATCATCTTAAAATACGCGTTTACAAGTGCTGCCGCTATTTCATCCCTGTCAAGCCCTGCCCTGTCTATTGAGTTAATATCGCTTATCCTTATGCCCTCGATTCTCTCCATTACCAGCACCCGTTCGGACGTGAATTCCGGGTACAGCAGGGGAATCTTAATAGTCTTGCCGTCTTTGAAGTTCTTTGAGAAGCGTTCGATGTTTTTTGCCTCTTCAAAGAAATTCAGCTCTTTTTTTATCGTCTTTGAAAACTCAGAGATTATTCCCAGCGGGTTAAAGATCTCTGTGTCCGGTATATACTTGAGCATCAGGCTGGACAACATCTTCATAATGCTTATGTCTGTTTCAACTGTCTCTTTTATTTTAGGGCGCTGCACTTTTACAACCACTATGGAGCCATCCTTAAGGGTTGCCCTGTGTACCTGGGATATTGATGCGGCGGCTATCGGGGTTTCTTCTATCTCCGCGAATATCTCTTCTATGGGTCTGCCGAGTTCTGTTTCGATTATCTCTTTGGCGCTTTCATAGGGGAAAGGCGGTACCTCGTCCTGGAGCTTCTCAAACTCCTGGGCATAGCGCTCTGTTATCAAATCAGGACGTGATGACAGTATCTGTGCGAGTTTAATAAACGACGGGCCGAGTTCCTCGAATACCTGCCTGAGGCTTGCTGCAACTGTGTTGTCTAGGACTACCCCGCCAGTTAGCAGCTTGATACGTTTTCTGAATGGGATCAGCCCATATAGGTTCAACTGTTCAATAAACTGTCCGAAGCCGTGCTTCACTAAAACATTCAGAATCTGTGTTATTCGGTTTATGTTCCTGTAAGTCTTTCTTATTTTGAGGAGTTCGCTGAACATCGCTTCTATTTGGCGTCAGCGCGGCTGTCTTCATAGGCGGCAAGGCGTTGTGAGAGGGCAGCAACTTTTTTATTAAGTTTTTCGATGTCTTCCTTTGTGGCAAGGTTCATCTTACCGATGACCATATCTATTAGCTCTGAGATGTTGATGTTTATACCAGAACCTGCGCTGGTAATCTTTTCAGACCAGTCGCTTAACATAGTCTTGCCCTGAGATTCGCTTAACTGCCCTTTTTCTACCAATCCTTCAATAAACTCCCTGAGCATTTCCTGCGCCCCAAGGGCTGCCATCATTGTGTTTTTTACCATCTCAAATAACATATTGCCTCCTTTAGCACTAGCCATAGGGGATTCTAACATAAAAAGGTAGTTTAATACCAAACCCCTGGGAGTATTATACTTGAATAAATCATCGGGGATTTGTTAGTTTTACATGGGTGACATTAACGGGGATAAATAAGGATAACGAACGATGGAATATATGATAAGGGGCATGATGGCGAGGTTGTTATGGGAGACGGGTGCGGTAAAGGTCTCAGTGGAGAAGCCGTTTCATTTGGCGTCGGGGAATTATAGTCCATTTTATATAAACTGCCGGGCGTTGATATCAAATGCAGCAGTGATGGATATAATCACGGCCTTCAGTCATTACATATGTATGTCGAAGGGGCTAAATTTTGATGTAGTAGCGGGTGGTGAGACGGCTGGGATACCATTTGCGTCATATATAGCTGGCAGGCTGTCAAGACCGATGGTATACATAAGGAAGAAGCCGAAGGGCTACGGGATGGGTTCGCTCATCGAAGGTATATTAAAAGAAGGGGACAGGGTATTACTGGTAGAAGACTTGATAACGGACGGCGGGAGTAAAGAGGGGTTTATAAGTGCAATCAGGGCAGCAAATGCACAGATAAGCGACACGCTGGTGGTATTCGACAGAGAGCAGGGGGGCAATGATTTTTTAAAGCGAATGAACGTTGAATTGCATCCGCTATGCACACTAAAAGGCGCAATAACTGACTGGTCAAAAATGGAACTAATCCCCGACGACACAAAGAAAGAAATCGAGTCCTACCTTGAAAATCCGCAGGACTGGCACGAAAGCCGGGGGCTTGCGTTTAAGTAGGGGGGAGGCGATACCCCTATCAGTCTATTTGTAATTTCCAAATGCGTTTGCCCTGGGCAATGTGCTATTGCACGTGATATTTTTTAACTAATCATGTATACTATCTATGTGTCAGCGTTGAGCTACCACCGGAGGAGGAAGACAGATGTTGAGGTATTTGTTTTTAGCCCTGTTGTTGTGTGCTGCGGTAGTAAGTTCAGTCAGTGTTAGCGCGGCGGAGGAGGGCGCAGCCCCGGAGGTAAAACAGTTCGGCCCCGATGACATCCATACCATCATCGAACTCGACGGCAGCAATGCCATGGTAATGTCTTTTGCAGAGCTGGGCATTGTTGATCTGATTACCGTATCATATTCATATACCAGCGGCGAGGACAACACTACTGTCGAACATGTTCTGGTAAACGCTGCCCCATCAATAATTCCTGTTGAGAAGACTGCCATTGCTAAAATCAATATCAAAGATGACCCGAAATACTCTAAGTTTATTACAATGACTCCTAATATCATATTTTCTCCAGTTGGGGCAAAGTTTGAAAAAGTTCAGACTGTTGAGGCTGGTACTCAGCGTTATTACTTCCTCTTTGTCCTTAGGGATGGCTGCGATGACTGTAATGCTGCCGGATACGCCCGAATTGCCTTTGATTTCGACAAAGACGGTAATTTTATAAAGGTCGTTTTGGTCAAATTGATGAAGACACGCCAACCCCTCTGACCAGTTTAACTGCCCAAAACAAGTGTTTAGAACTATCACAATAACAATCTCCACTCTTCTCTTAGTGGCAGCCCTTATTGGTAGTGCAGGTGTTGAAACTCCTGCCGCCGCAGTTGCGGCAAAGACTTATACCGTTGGGTTCATCTCCGAACCCTGCTATATCAGTAATACACCAGAGGGATACGTCGAGGGGCTTATCGCCGAGATATGGATAGAGATTGCTAAACGGGCCGGCGTGAACTACACGTTTCGGGAATTCAAAGACGCTGCAGGGCTGAGAGAGAAACTAATCTCCGGAGAGGTTGATTTCTTTTTAAACGGTATCAAAAGGACATCAAAAAACGCTGACATTGCCGTGTTTTCACAAGTCTTTCATGTATCGAACCTTTCAATTCTCCTGATAAAGGTATGGAACTTGCGGCTTATTGAAAATTTTAAGGCCGTATCAGTCGTATGGTCTGGGGTTGTGATGCAGATATTTGCTATGTTTATGCTGGTTGCATTTATTTACGCCAACATTCTATGGTTTTTGGAAAAAACTCCAGGTGCGGTAAAAAGCTATAAGAAAGGCATTTTTGATGCAATGTGGTGCGTTGTTGCTATGGAGACCACTATAGGGTTTGGAGACATCGTACCGAGAAAGTTGTTGGCGCGCATGTTTTCTGTTGTAGTGTGGTTTACAGGTCTTTTGCTCATTACACTTATATCTGCTGAGATAATCTCCGAGTTTTCTACAAATAAGATACTCTACACTATCAGGACTTTCTCTGACTTAAAAAACAACACGGTAGCAGTCCCCAACGACCTCAGTATTATCAATGACATGAAAGCCATTGGGGCTAAACCTGTGGTTGTTTCAAATTATAAGGACATCTACGATATATTAAAGAAAGGAAAGGCTGACGCCGCAGTTCTTAATTCCCTGCCTGCCATTGAACTTGCTAAACAAGCATACGGGCTTGCCCCGAACACTATCGATAGTACAACACATGAAGTCCAGTGGCAGGCCGGTATGTCCACAAAGACATTCGATAAAAGGCTTTTTGATGAGATCAACAATATTATATTAGATATGCGCTACGACGGCTCCATTAGCGCTATGCACGACAAATGGCTGCACTGAGAATCCTCATACTAATTCTATCCATCTATGCCCCCGCTGACGCTGAACAAGAGAGCTACAAGGTTGGTGTGCCTTTAGTTCCGGGTATCTGTCAACGGCACCCGGATAATGGATTGAGCGGCTTTGCCGTTGATATGTGGCGGGAGACTGCCCTGCGCTCATCGCTTAAATATGAGTTAGGCTCGTGCGGCAGCATCCCTGAGTGCATGGCAAAGTTTTTTTCTGGCAGCCTTGATATTGTTATTATTGGTATCCAGCCCTCCAGAGAAAACTCGGCAATAGCCGTGTTCAGCCGACCAGTTTATGTCTCAGGCATTCGGATTCTGACGAGGGATAAGCAGCAAAACCCGTTATTAGCTGACATCAATGCGCTGACGACCTTGTACTCACCAATGGTGATACAGTCGATGCTTGTCTTTTTAATATTTGTTTTAATATTTGGCAACGTACTTTGGCTTTTGGAGAGAAAAGACGATGCCTTGATTTCCCGCAGCTACAAAAGCGGTATCTCCGACGCAATGTGGTGTGTACTGGCAATTAAGACAACTATAGGATTTGGTGATGTGGTTCCGAAGAATTCTCATGCCCGATTGTTGTCCATACTGATATGGCTTGTTGGGCTTTTGCTGATTAACCTGATCACAGCAGATATCGTATCTGAATTTGCGGCAACCAAAATGAAAAGCAGCATCATCGGCCTTGAAGACCTCAAGGGTAAGAAAATTGCCGCGGTTAATGACAATATAACAATTTCAGAGCTTAATAAAATTGGCGCTGTAGTTGTCGTCAAACCTACCCTTGAGGCAGTATATGAAGAAATGAAAACAGGGAAAGCTTTCGGAGCAGCCCTCTATGCCGGAGTAGTCACTGTTTATGCGAAAAGGGCAGCGGCTGACGGCCTGTCTGTTAAGATTATTCCCGGCAGGTACAACAACCGCTATACATCAATAGCAATACGAAGGACTGCCATGCTGAAAGACCCCAATCTGCTCAATAAAATAAACCGTGCTATTGACGATATGTACGAAGACTCTTATATGCTTTTTCTTAAATCGAAGTGGCTTGATGAGGGCAGTCGGTAATACAGTAATTGGTATTACTCTTCTATTTTTACTGTATTGCCTATGACCTTGAGTTTCCCTTCGGCATATAGCCTAATCGCAAGGGGATAGATGCGGTGTTCACAGGTCAATATCCTCTCAGAAAGGGAATCCTCACTGTCGTTTGACAGCACCGGCACGGCCTCTTGAAGTATTATAGGGCCGGTGTCAACGCCCTCGTCAACGAAATGCACTGTACAGCCTGCAATCTTTACCCCATACTCAAGCGCCTGACGCTGCGCGTGCAGCCCCTTAAACGACGGCAGCAAGGCCGGATGTATGTTCATGATGCGCATCGGAAAGGCCTCTATCAGCGGCTTTTTAACCACACGCATAAACCCGGCAAGCGCTACCAGTTCCACACCGCAGACTTTTAACTCATCGGCTATGCGTCTGTAAAACATGTCTTTCCCTGTGAAGTCTGCCGGATTCACATACACATGCGGGATATTGTGGCTCTTTGCCCGCTCAATAGCATACGCCTCCGGGTTGTCCGTAATCAGACAGGCAACCCTGGCATTGAGAGCGCCGCTTTTGATTGAATCTATAATAGACTGAAAATTTGAGCCTCTGCCAGAGGCAAGCACGCCTATGTTAATCATTCGCTCCCCCCTTAGATATGTCCTGTCCTTCTATGCTTTCCTTATACAGTATCTTTTTGCTTATGCCGGTTGCCGAGGCTATCTGCTCAACGGCCTCTTTGCGCCTCATGCCACCTTCAATCAATTGCCCTATTTCACTTAAGGCATCCTCGATGCTCAGCCCGGTCTCCTTAAACCCCTCAACAATGACTACATACTCGCCTGCTATCTTTGAGTTTTGCAACTGGTCTATCACATCTGAGACAGTTCCCCTTTTTGTATCTTCGTGGAGCTTTGTCAGCTCATGGCAAAGGGCAATCTTCCTGTCTCCAAATACCTCTAACAAATCGTCGAGAAAATTCAGTATCCTGTGCGGGGATTCGTAAAACACAAGCGTGTGTCTTTCTACCCTGAGCAGTTGTAAGTCCTTTTTTCTCTGAAGTGTTTTTGGTGAGAGAAACCCTATGAATGTAAACCGGCGAGTGGACAGCCCTGAAACAGAAAGCGCCGCTATTGAAGAGGTCGGCCCGGGGATTGGAAATATCTCTATCCCCTCGTCTATCGCATCACGAATCAACACCTCACCGGGGTCTGATATGCCAGGCGTCCCGGCGTCCGTTATCAGAGCTACTGTGTAGCCTGCGTTTAACTTGTCTATTATTACCTTTGACTTTACCTTTTCCTTTTCCCTCCAGTAGCTTATCATCGGACGGGCAATCTCATAGTAGTTGAGGAGTTTTACGGAGTGTCTGGTGTCCTCAACGGCTATGAAGTCCGCCTCCTTGAGGATTCTCAGCGCCCGAAGCGTTATGTCCTCAAGATTCCCTATTGGTGTGGAAACTATATACAGGCAGCCTTTCATCTAGTGCTGGGCGCTGTGGTCTGCCTTATACTTGCTCAGCCATACGATATGGTGTTTCTCCTCTTCGATGATCTCTTCTACTATGTGTTTTTCTTTTACGGCATCCCTTATCGTGTAAAAGTAGAGCAGGGTCTCTTTTTCAAACCCTATGGCAAGGCCCACTGCATTTAACGGGTCTGCAACATTTTGCATGTGAAGCATGGCCTTGTCCTTACCAAGGAAAAAGGCGCTCTCAACGAATGCCCTCATGTACTCAGACACCTCCTGCCAGTTCTCCGGCTCTGCCTCGCTGACTTTTTCTTTTAGCGCTGTGAAGGCTATTATGTGGTTTTTCTCAGCGTCTGCAAGCTTTGTAAAAAGCTCATAGACCTCCCTGTTTCCTCCCTTAAACTTTGTTGCTAACTCATTATAATATGAATTACCAAGCACCTCTGTCCTTACGGCCATCTCTATTACTTCTCTTATCGAAAATGTAGTCATATGACCTCCCACTGGTTAATTTGGGAATTCCTTCTGTAATTCCCTGTTTATTTTAATTATCTCCTTCACGTCAGTACCCACGATGTCCCAACTGTACTCTCCTTTAAAACTCCTTTTCAGCTTTACGTTAATCGCCTTTTTCGCTGGTTTTGCTGCTGTGATATTGTCTTTTGTAATCTCGATTTCGTCATGTCTGGCTGGTGTAGGGCTTGGGGTTACTACAAGCGGAGGCGGGGTGTTTACCACCAGCGCTGGCTGCTCCTTGTTGCAACCTGCAAAGACTAACATCACAGCCAATGCTAAAATAATCGCATTCACCATTTAAAACCCTCTGTAGCCGTTTGTGATGGGAAAACGCCTGTCTTTACCAAATGCCCTTCCTGTTATCTTAATACCAGGGGGCGACTGCCTCCTCTTGTACTCGCTGCCGTCTATCAATGACAAGGCCTTTCGCACGGTTAGCTCATCTATTCCAAGAGCGGTTATCTCCTCAAGACCCATCTCCTTTTCAACATATGACTCGATGATTATATCAAGGATTTCGTATGGCGGGAGGCTGTCGCTGTCTTTCTGATTAGGACGAAGCTCGGCCGTCGGTGCCTTAGTCAGCACACGCTCAGGGATTACTGCCGCCACAGAGTTGCGCCATCTTGAAAGCTTATAGACCATCATCTTTGGTACGTCCTTTATAACTGCAAAGCCCCCTGCCATGTCCCCATATAACGTGGCATATCCGGCTGACATCTCAGACTTATTCCCTGTGGTCAGCACCAGAGGGCCGAATTTGTTTGACATGGCCATCAGGATATTTCCCCTGATTCTTGCCTGAAGGTTTTCCTCTGTAGTATCAGCGGCTTTACCATCGAATGCGGCTGTAAGTTCACCCAGGTAGGTCGAGAAAATCCCTGCTATCGGGATTTCTGTTGTCCTGATTTTGAGATTTTCTGAAAGTTCACAGACATCCTCCCGTGAATCCTGAGATGTATAGGGCGACGGCATAAAGATACCTCTGACGTTTTCAGGCCCGATGGCATCAACGGCAATACAGGCGACGATTGACGAATCAATCCCGCCGCTCAGTCCAATCACAACCGACTTAAATCCATTCTTTGTTACATAGTCCCTTGTGCCGAGGACAAGGGCATTATATATCTCCTCATAGCGGTCCATCTGTCGAACCGGCATTCGTTTAATTAGTTTAAGCGGGGATTTTTCTCCCGGAGCCCTGTCGCAGACAAAGACCCTTTTTATTTCATTGTGACACTCATTGTGACACAGGGCCTTGACCTTTTGTCGTCTTCGTGGGTCATGTAGACGGGAGACAAACACGCCCTCCATATCGAGGTCAACGACGATGAGCTCTTCAGTGAAGCTCCCAGCGCGAGCTAATACCTCCCCCGTAGAGTCATACACTGTTGAGCCGCCGTCAAAGACGAGTTCATCCTGCCCTCCAACCGTGTTCAGATACGCCAGTATGATGCGGTTGTCAAAGGCGCGGGCAGATAACATCGTGTCTTTGGCCTTGGACTTATTGAATCCATAGGGAGAGGCATTGATATTAATAATCAGTTCTGCACCGGCAAGCGACTGCTTATAGGCTGGCCCATCAGGGTACCAGATGTCTTCGCATATGTTAAGCCCCACGAGGCAGCCTGCTATCTCATATACCGGAGACAGAGTTCCGCTCTGAAAATACCTCAGCTCATCAAATACGCCGTAATTGGGTAAGAATATCTTGTGGTATATGTCTATTATCTGATGGTTATAGAGCAGTGCTGCGGCATTATATATATCGTCCTGCTTATCGGCAAACCCTACGACAGCCGTAATGTCGTTAGTGTGTCTTTTTATTTCATCAAGCGCCTTTATGTTGTCTTTGAGAAAGGACGGTTTAAGGAGCAGGTCCTCCGGTGGATAGCCAGTGATGCAGAGTTCTGGGAATGCCACAATGTCGGCAGAGTGCCTTCTGGCGTCTTCTATGAACGAGATAATCTTTTCACTGTTTCTCTTAATACTGCCAACAGTTGGATTAATTTGAGCAAGGGCCAGCCTCAATGTCTTCACCATCTTCCAATTATAACAAAAAACACTCTCAGGTGATAGTAAAATATTTAAGAATAAGTTAGAATATACAGATATGATACAGACAGGCCGACAAACCGGTGAAGGAGGACAGACATGAAATTAAAAGGCTTAAGATATACAACCGTTGCAATAATAATCTCGTATTCATTAACTGCCTGCGCGACACTTCCACCTGCGGGGACGCCGCTTACGCATGAACAAAGGCAGGAGGCACAGGTATCCTGCATTGCCCAGCATACGGCAGCTGGGGCAGTCATCGGAGGGCTTGGCACATTGGCACTGGATGCCATCCTGCTTGGTCGCACGCGTGGTGACAGGGTGGCGGCTGGGGCAATTATTGGAGGTTCAATCGGCTTTGCCCTTGCATGGGGCAGATGTCTGTACTTATTTGCCGACATCAGGAGTTACCCTGTTGCTGGCACTACCGAGACGATGAACCGTACTGGCTATATGTCATCTTATGGAAGTTATGTAAGATTTGCAAGCATGACCATAAGCCCTGATTACGCCGCACCGGGCGGCAAGGTACGCTTAAACGCCGTTTATTACCTGATGGACTCAGATATGTCCAGACAAGTTTACGTAACAGAGCTTACCACCTTGTACTACTACGATGAAGGCAAGAAAAACTGGGTAGACCTCGGCACAGCCAGCGAAAACAAGACCGTCGAGCTTGGAACAAGAAGGGGTGAGATAAACTTTGACATACCAAAAGACGCCCCAGAGGGGTATTACAGAATCATGCTGAAGGTAACGGCAATGGGCAAAGAAGACTACATAACAAGAGACCTTGCAGTGCGAAAGGGGTAGAGCAGGATTTATCTTTAGAAAGAGCTTTACACAAGGCATTAATCGTTTTAGATGAGGTTATAGAATCCCGCAGGGGATACCAACGTCGGGGCTGCTGGCACATATATTAATATCAAAGTTTGTAGATGCACTGCCGCTATATCGGAAAGATAAAGATATATCAGACAATAGGAGAGAGCGTGATATTTAATAAAGTTTTAGTGACTGTTGTTTGTGTCCTGGTAAGCTTAGTGGTTAATATAGGGGTTGGTTTAGCGGATGGGGGTTATCAGTTTGAGCGTCTGTGGCCAAGGCTGCCACAGCCGTGGTATTTTCAAGCCCCGTCTGCTGTAGCAGTGGATTCGTCAGGCTTTGTATACGTAGCAGATACAAATAATAACCGAATCCAAAAGTTCTCTGCTGATGGAAAATTTATAACCAAGTGGGGAACTACAGGAAGTGGTGATGGGCAGTTTTCATACCCCAAAGGCATAATAGTGGATTCATCAGGCTTTGTATATGTAGCAGATACAGGTAATGGGCGAATCCAAAAGTTCTCTGCCGATGGGATATTTATAACCAAGTGGGGAACCACAGGAAGTGGTGACGGGCTGTTTTTATACCCCATGGGTATATCAGTGGATTCATCAGGCTTTGTATACGTGGCAGATTCATTTAATTCTCGAATCCAAAAGTTCACCACCGATGGAAAATTTATCGCCAAATGGGGGAGTGAGGGAAGTGGTGACGGACAGTTTTCCTATCCCGATGGTATAGCAGTAGATTCGTTAGGCTCTGTATACGTGGCAGATTCATTTAATTCTCGAATCCAAAAGTTCACCACTGATGGAAAATTTATCGCCAAATGGGGAAGTAAAGGAAGTGGTGACGGACAGTTTGATAACCCCAAAGGCATAGCAGTGGATTCATCAGGCTTTGTATACGTGGCAGATTCATTTAATTCTCGAATCCAAAAGTTCACTCCTGACGGAAAGTTTATTGCCATGATAGGAAGTTATGGAAGTGGTGAAGGGCAGTTTAATTACCCCACAGGTATTTCAGTGGATTCGTCAGGCTTTGTATATGTGGCAGATGCAAGTAATGGGCGAATCCAAAAGTTCACCCCCGATGGGATATTTATAACCAAGTGGGGAACCACAGGAAGTGGTGACGGGCAGTTTACCTTACCAATAGCTGTAGCAGTGGATTCGTCAGACCTTGTATACGTTACAGATTCAGGTAATCACCGAATCCAAAAGTTCACCCCCGATGGGATATTTATAACCAAGTGGGGAAGTCAAGGAAGTGGTGATGGACAGTTTTATCACCCCATTGGTATAGCAGTGGATGATTCGTCAGGCTTTGTATACGTGGCAGATACAAATAATAACCGAATCCAAAAGTTCACTTCCGATGGAAAATTTATCGCCAAATGGGGAAGTGTGGGAAGTGGTGACGGACAGTTTTCCTATCCCGTTGGTATAGCAGTAGATTCATCAGGCTTTGTATACGTTACAGATGCAGGTAATTCTCGGGTCCAAAAGTTCACCCCCGATGGGATATTTATCGGTAAGTTGGGGATTTCAGTAAATGGGGGCGGGGTGTGGGGTATTTCTGGCATAACAGTGGATTCATTAGGCAATGTTTACGTGTCAGATACATCTATTAGCAGTAAAATCCTGAAATTCAGCCCTTTCGGGCAGTTTATAACTAATTTGGGAGGTTATGGAAAAAGAGATGGGCGATACATCAGCCCCTATGGTATAGCAGTAGATTTGTTAGACTTTGTATACGTGGTAGATTTCTATCTTGACAGAATCCAAAAGTTTTCCTCAGAAGGAATATTTATTGAGAAGTTTGGAAGCACTGGAAGCGACGATGGACAGTTGTTAGCCCCTGGTGGCATAGCAGTTGATTCGTCAGGCAATGTATATATAGCTGATCTTTGGAATCACCGAATTCAAAAGTTCACCCCTGTCGGAGAATCTATGACCAGAAAGAGATAGGTAGATAATTATAACCGACAATATCTACAACGATATTGTCGGTAGCTGCAAGCGTCTACACACTTTGACTTTTCCCTGTCCTTAGAAAATACTATGAACATTACCTTGGGTTGAAAGATTCGCGCTGAAGGTTTTGGTATACCTGGCTGTTGAGATAGTGGTAATTTTATGACTTGTCTGCCGTCGGCTGGAATTCTGTATTAATAACCGCGAGGACTTTTTCGCACTCTGCTTCAATCTTGCCGACATGCCTTACTATAGTTTCAATATCTGATTCAGTTATTGGATTTGGGAGCTTTCTTAAGTCCAGTTCAAGTTTAAACGCGCGGTTTTTTAACTGTACTGCACCCATGTTTGCAGACATACCCTTTATTGTGTGTGCCTGTTTTTTCAGCCCATCTATGTCTTTAGCGGCACTTAGTTCTTTTAATTTGGTTATTTGTTCGGGTGCATCTACTAAAAATGCCTTTATCATTATGTTCAATATGTCTTTGTCACCACCTATGCGCCCCAGCACCTCGTCTTTGTCTATGACAGGGAGGATTTTCGGGACTTTTACAGGCTCTGGCACATTTTCTGCCCCAGCTTCAGGCTCAATCACTGTCCTGCTCTCTGTGTATTGCTCTACTATTTCATAGAGCGTTGAGGCCTTTAACGGCTTCGTTATATAGTCCGTCATGCCTTTTTCTAAACATATCTCCTTGTATCCAACCATAGCATGGGCTGTCATGGCGACGATTGGTATATTGGTGTCAATTTTGCTGTCCACAGCGCTCCTGATATATTTTGTAGCCTCAAAACCATCCATTTCTGGCATTTGAACGTCCATGAGTATGATGTCAAACGGCTGCTTTCTTAATGCCTCAACTGCCTCTTTGCCGTTTGATGCTACGTCCACTCTGTAACCTTTTTTCTCAAGAATCCCAAGCGCTACCTTTTGATTCACTATATTGTCCTCTGCAATCAGTATATGTACCGGTCTCCTTAATTCACTTAATGTGTGCCGTGTTATCACTACGGGTTCGTCCCTGGCCCCGCCGCGAAACGTGAGTCTTATAGTCTCTGCCAAACTGTCCTCATCGACTGGCCTGACTACATAGCCATCTATGCCGAGGGTCTTACAGCGGGAGACATCCCCTTTTAACCCCGCCGACACGATCAATATGACCTTGATAGAGTGCGTCGCCGGGTCAGATTTTATCTGCCCTGCTAAGTCGAATCCATCCATGTCGTGTATTTGCAAATCAATCAGGGCGGCGGTATAGTCGCCAGTTTTGAGTTTCCTCAGCGCCTCATACCCGCTTGCCGCGCTTCCTACCTTGTGCCCCTTGTTCTCCAGCACCCTGATATATGAATTCAGAGACAGAATATTACCATCCACAACAAGGATGCTCAGGCTTGACGTGTCTTCAGATGCCTGCCTTGCGGTACTCCTCATCCCAATAGTGCCGGACTTAAATCTGGCTGTAAAGTGAAACGTTGTTCCCTCACCAAGCACGCTCTCCACCCAGAGCCGCCCGCCCATCAGCTCCACTATCTTTTTAGATATCGCCAGCCCAAGCCCTGTGCCTCCGTATCTTCTCGTCATCGAATCGTCAACCTGTGAGAAACTGTCGAATATCATGCCTAACTTATCCTCCGGTATTCCTATGCCCGTGTCCGAGACGCTGAAGTGTAAATAATGGGGTGCCTGAGCAGTTAGTCTTGCGTTGTCATCCCTGCTCACGGCATAAGGGGCTGGTCTGACGCTTACGAGTATTTGTCCTTCGTGGGTAAATTTCACAGAGTTATTCAGCAGATTCACTATCACCTGTCTTAACCTGCCCGGGTCTCCTTTTATCTCTACCGGCACATCATCGTCTATTTCGGTTAACAATTTAACGCCCTTTGTCTGCGCCTCATATGCCAGCGGTTTTATCGTCGTATCGAGAAGCCCTCTTAAGTCGAAGTTTATTGCCTCAAGCTCCATTTTACCAGCTTCAACTTTTGAGAAATCAAGGATACTGTTTACCAGAGACAGCAAATGGGCTGAGGATACCTTAACCAACTCAAGGTATTCCCGCTGTTCAGGGTCGAGATTCGTATCGAGGGCAAGCTCTGTCATACCTATAATGCCGTTCATCGGGGTACGAAGCTCGTGGCTCATGTTGGTAAGGAATGTAGTCTTTGTGCGGTTGGCCGCCTCGGCTACCTCTTTTGCCTGTATCAGGGCCTGCTCTGCCCGCAGTCGTTCTGCTATCTCTAAAGTCAGCTTCTCATTGGATTCAGACAACTGTACAGTGCGGGCATTGACTAGTTCCTCAAGGCGGTTGCGGTAGTTTATCAACTCTTCCTCGGCACGTTTTCTGTCTGTTATATCTGTTGATATTCCGCATATGGCATACACAGTCGAATCATGCCTGTAAAGAAGGAATTTTATGGACACATATGTCCGAAGCGCCTCCTGCTCTTGCCCGTGTCTTATCGTTTCCTCAAGCTCCAGCGGCCTTCCGCTTTGAATTACCATCATATCGTGTTCGTGGAATGGCCCTGTGTCAAATATCTCATAATCCGTCCTGCCTGTTACCTCTTCTTTTGTCTTATGAAACAAGTCCTCGAAATGCCGGTTTACCATTAAATACCGCCCGGTGGTGTCCTTCAGGTATATCACCGCCTGTGCGTTATCCATTATTGACTGCAAGCGCATCCAGCTTTCATGATTGGCATCGTCCACGCGTTTTCTCTGTAGGGCGTTGATAAATGTCTCACCCCCTATCTTCAACAGGGACAACACGTCAGGGGCGTATTCTTTGTGTACCGTCATCGAGTCAAAGCCCAGAAAGCCGTTGAGCTTACCGCCGCGGCTTATGGGTATGGCAATTAATGATATTACGTCGTCTGCCAAAATGAATTCTCTCTCGGCGGCGGCCTCCTCCGGTATGTCCTCTGCCGAGGTTATATATATGTTGTCTAAGGCGTTCAGCTTGCCCATCCACCATGTCAGTGAATCCACCGGAAGCCCCCGCAGCCTTTCTGTCTTTGGAGGCACACCATCCACGTGCCACTCATATACCTCTGTGGCCGTCTTCATGTCCGCTGAGAATATAACCACATACCCCCTGTCAACACCGAGGAAATTCCCTATTGACGAAAGGGCGTGGACTATCCAGTCCCCTACCTCCTCAGATGGAATTGTAATAAAGGTTGACGATATGTTGGTTATCAACTTTATAAGCTCGACCAGGTATTGGAGTTTCTTTTCTGTCTTGCGCCTTTGCACAATCTCGTTCAGCATTCGCTGATTTACTTCAACGACCTCCGCCGCCCCTTCCTCTGTCTTGCGCTTGTATTCGTTGAAATTCTCGATGAGATGGTTAAATACAATGGACAGATTTGTCATGTTTTTATCGGGTTGCAGGTTGAATTGCTCTTCGGATATCTTTCTGACTGCTAACATCAGCTCATTTATAGGTTTTTTTATTCTCCTGATTATCAAAAGAGATATTGCCGAATTCACCAGCAGAAGCAGAACGACAAAAAGTGCCAGAGCCAAACCCTCATGTGCCATAAACGGCAGCAACAATCCTATGCCAATAAGGGCTGCCCCGGAACTGGCTAAGATAAGCAGGTCATGTCTAAATGAGGCTGCCGATTGTTGTTTCATCTCTGGTATTAGTTGTCATTACAGGCTTGATTTGCCAAGCACGGTTATGAATTCCTTTAGTATGTCTGCGTCGAATAAATTCCTATTGTCGCGCAGATAGGTAAGCGCCTCATATGGAGTTATTGCCTTAAAACCTGGGCGTGATGTCGTCAGTGTATCATAGGTATTTGTTATGGAGATAATCTTTCCAGATAGATGGAGTTTATCCCCTTTCAGACCAAGAGGATAGCCCGTTCCCATGAGGTTCTCATGGTGTTCAGCAAGCGGCAGCAGCGTCTCAGGCGTGATTCCCTTGTATAGTTTGACTATGTCAAGCCCTTCTGCCACATGCCCCTTGAGTAAGCTCAACTCGAAGTCCGAAAGGCGCGGCATAGGTTTGTGCAGCACCTCAGGGGGGATTGTACTCATCCCTATATCATGCAAAAGACTCCCCATGCCTATGGCAAACAACTCGCCCTCGGACTGTATTCCCATCGCTATGGCCGTTGCCACGCAAAACACAGAGACATTCACCGAATGAGTATAGACATAGTAGTCGTGTTTGTTTACCGTAAACAGATTGGTTATTAATCCCTTTGTGTCAATTATTGATGAGATAACATTTCCTACTGTCTCTTTACACGCCTCCATCTTCTTGGGGCTTCCGGGGTCGTTGAACAGTTCATTGACGAGTATCTTGGCGTTTTCTTTTATCAGCATGTTTTTAGTGGCCTGAGATTTGGCTGCACCGGTATTCTTTACCGCCATTCTGAGATACTCCCGGTACTTTTGTACATCAGAACGGGTTATCAGGAGTTCACCGTGTGAGGTCAACATATCTTTTGTGATTAATACCTTACCCCCATCGTTGTGATTTACAGATAAGGGGACAATCTCCATGCCTGTCTTAACATAAAGGTTGAAATTAATCTCAGTTGCCTCTATCAGGCTAAGCTTGTCTATTTGGATGAGGTCTGTTTTTGCACTGATATAGTCTGTGAATGCCTTATCCTCCGGCTTAGGGGCTTCCTTTTTAGGAGCTGCGGGTATATCTGGGGGGGGGGTCTTTTCAACTGTGTGGTGAGTGCTCTCGCATATTTTTTCATCACATGCAGCATCTAATCCCTTTTCTGTATCGATATAGACATAGTCAATACCGGACTCCATGATTTTATCTAACTGGCTCTGTGACTTTATCTCGAAATGATGTCTGAGGAACGGCGTCTGAAACCACGACGCATCAAACCCGTCTATGTACATCCCTATGCGTACTGTGCCTGTGGGAATTCTTTTTCTCATCGCCTTATCTTATGCTATGTCAGATTTACATTTCGCCGACATCCACCAATTGCGGCTCAACCGCACATTGCAGCCTTTAGTATGATAACATAAATTACTACAGATATGTTAGCAGTTTATAAAATAATTATACACCGTATTAATAGAGCAGGTAATTAGAGCGTATATCCATGAAACGCTTAAGCGGCTCCTTCAGCTCCATTTTAATTTGTGTTGGGTCTATGTTTTTCTTTATGGACAGTAAGACATCATCGCTGATAAGCCCTACCGTCTTGTCCACAGCAAACTCCACTGGATAGAGGTTATACAGGGCAGAGGCCAGTTCTATTCCCATTGCCGGAGAGTTAAGTGCATCGCGGTCTGTTACGATAATCCGCACTCCATAGCACTGCTTCCCTGCATAGTTATTGTTTATTGGCGTAAACTCTACGGGCATGAAGCGCACGCCGGTAATCTTCCGGTTATTCAGATATGTTGAGAGCCTTTTCGCGTCTATCCACGGTGCCCCAACCACTTCAAACGGCATGTCTGTACCCCTGCCGACGCTTATATTAGCGCTTTCAATGATGCCGGAGGCTGGATAGAGTGTTGCCTGTAGTACACTTCTGATATTTGGTGACGGGTTTACCCACATCAGGCCGGTCTCATCGTACCAGTCTGACCGTCCATAGCCCTGCATCTTGATAACCTTTAATTTGACCCCTATATTATACTCTGCATTAAACATCTCCGCCAGCTCGCCAATTGTCATCCCGTACCTGACTGGCAGTGGATAGTAGTTTGTAAACGATTTTAGACCCTTTTCCCGTATCGGCCCCTGAACAAATGCTGCCGTAATAGGGTCAGGCCGGTCAAGTACGTAAAACGCGATTCCCTTTTTTGCAGCGGCCTCCATTGCATAGCCCATCGTTGTTATATATGTGTAATACCGGACGCCGACATCCTGAATGTCATATACCAGGGCGTCAAGCCCCTCAAGCATTTCAGGCGCCGGGCGATAGGTCTTGCCGTAGAGGTTGTAAACGGTCAGGCCAGTCATGGAATCTGTGATTGATTCTGTTTTTATCACCTCATCGACATCGCCCAAAAACCCGTGCTCAGGGCTGAAGACGGCCTTAAGTTTTACGTTAGGGGCATTATGCAGGACATCGACTGTGCGGCTGCCCTTTGAGTCTACCCCTGTGTGATTGGTGATAAGACCAATTTTTAGTCCGGCAAGGGAGGCGAATTTCTCTTCCTTAAGTACATCTATACCTGTTTTGACGTTTCCGCCGCGTGTCCCTTTGGTGTGGTAGCTGTTTAACAGTTCATAATAGCCAGTTGTGGTGCGGCCGCTTGTCAGGACACTCTCGGCCTGGGCAGGTCCCATGGCTGAGGCGGCAATGGTTGATATCTCCGCCCTCAGAGACAGAGAATCCCCCTTTCCATCGGGGTGTACATGGTTAGTCAGGACAATGACATAGGTCTTTGAAACTGGGTCAATCCACATAGACGTCCCTGTAAACCCCGTGTGACCATACGAACCGACTGGAAACAGTATGCCGCGATTTGAGGAATACGGAGAGTCAATATCCCAGCCCAGCCCGCGCAAGACCGTCTTATTCACCGGCGACTGAGAGCTGGTCATCTTTGCAACCATCAGCGGGCTCAGAATATGTACATTCTTGTGTGCCCCCATGTTAAGCATTGTCTGAGCGAATATTGCAAGGTCATCGGCGGTAGAGAAAAGCCCTGCGTGCCCTGTTATGCCGCCCATGCTATATGCCATCGGGTCGTGGACTTCTCCCTGCATCAGCTTTCCCTTTCTAAACTGCGTGGGCGCAATACGGTCATGTGCCGAGGGCGGTGTTTTAAACGCGGTGTCTTTCATCCCCAGTGGTCTGAATATATTTTCATAGCAATACACGTCAAGCGGTTTGCCGGAGATTCTGCGGACGAGCTCACCAAGCACTGCAAAATTTATATCGCTGTAAACAAAGGCAGTCCCGGGTGTAGTTCCGGGCTTTTCCTTGAGAATCAAATTAAGGCCGGTGTTATAGCCGTGCCACTCAGGAAAGACGTCAAGGCCAGCCCTAAGCCCTGAATAATGAGTAAGGAGCTGGCGTATGGTGATAGTATCCTTACCATTGGTCTTAAACTCCGGCCAGTACTTGCTGACCGGGTCCTCAAGGCGCAGCCTGCCCTGTTGTGCTAGCTGAAGCACTGCTGGGGCAGTGGCCACTACCTTTGTCAATGAAGAGACGTCAAAGATAGTATCAACAGTCATTGCCTCCTTCTCAGGCAGGAGTGTTCGATACCCGAATGCCTTCCTGTATATGACGCCGTCCTGCCCTCCGATTATGACTACGGCACCCGGGATTTTTCCCTCCTGGATTGCCTGGTCAACTATAATTTTTATATTTTCCAACTGGTCCTCGCGCGATGATTCTGCTGTCACCGGGGTCTCTGCCGTACACGCCGGAACAGTGATTGCCCAAAACACGGCTAACATTAACATTATTAATAAATTTTTTTGGGGCAGACACAGCGTTTGAATCATTGTTTCTCCTTAATTAAAATAATTTCGGACGGCTCAGGATATTCTTTGAGGATGAGTATATACATTGAACCTCGTCCCGCGCAGGAATCCTACCATAGTAACTCCGGCCTTTTCTGCTATTTCGACAGAGAGCGATGTGGGGGCAGTCCGGCTTGCCACTATTGGAATTGACCAGCGGGCACACTTTGACGCGATCTCAGATGAGAGCCTGCCGCTTAACAGCATAACTGAGTTGGACAGATCGAAATCCTCTAAAATCGACGCCCCGATTACCTTGTCAACGGCATTGTGCCTGCCAATGTCCTCGGCGAAGGCTATTATTGTGCTGGCGTCTGAGATGGCGGCGCTGTGAATGCAGCCTGTGTTCTGGTATGAGAGGCTTTGGCGCTGAAAATCTCCGAAAAGGCGGAGAAGGGACTCCGGCGAGATATTCACTGTTGAGGTAACCGAGTTGGCGATAATTTCTTTAGGTATGGTAATTCCGCCGATACAGCCTGACGTGATGGCCTTCCCAGCCAACGAGACCTCGCCTGTGGCGTCTATATCGACAACAATGTCATCCCCCATATTAATCGACATCTTTTCCGTACACCATGAGCCTTTAATTATCCCCTCGCCCATTATAAACCCCACGACGAGTTCCTTAATCATCACAGGGGAGCAGTAAAGCGACAGGATTTCGTTAGAATTAACGCGCAGCCGCAGTTTCTTCTCGATGGCTATAGGGTCAGGGGCACTTGTCTTATTTGAGCCGACTACCCGCTGTATTGTTCTTTCAATTATCACGGCGACGTAATTATAAATGAACGGGAGTGGTTATGTCATTATGACTTTTCCCATTTTATAATTTTCAGGTCAAGCACAAAGATTGAATACAGCACCGGCACAAGTATCAAGGTCACTACCGTCGCAAACGACAGACCTCCAATTTGTACATAACACAGCGCTTCCCACAATGGGCCGCCGTGAAGCGCAAGAGGCACAAGTCCAAGCACTGTTGCCCCTACTGTTATCAGAATTGGCCTCAGACGCAGTATCCCGGCGTCCATGAGGGCCTCCCTCAGCGGCTCACCCTCCTCGTGTTTTTCCTCTATAAAGTCAAACAACACTATAATATGGCTCACTATTACACCTATCAGACTGATAACACCCAGAAATGCCATAAACCCAAAGGGCTGACCCATTATCACCAGAGATATAAGCGCTGCTGCTATCCCATAGGGAATGGCCGCAAACACTACTAATGGTTTAATCGCATTTTTAAACTGCATTACAAGGGCAATGAATATCAACAAAATCGATACAATAAGCACGATGGCAAGGTCGTTGAATCCCTTGCTTTGCTCTTCATGTTCCCCGCCTATCTCCAAGACATATCCTGGAGGGAGATTCTTTCTAATCTCATCAATTTTGGCCTCAGCCTTAGCCAATACCTCCGAGGGAAGGACACCCGGAATAGGATAACACGAGACAATTATTGTCCTGAACTGGTTGCGGCGGTATATCTCCTCTGTTTCGAGGCCGTAGTGGAGACTTGAGACCTGTCTGACAGGCACCTTTACTTTACCATTCGATGAAAACACGTAGAGGTTTTGAATATCAGACAATTGAGCGCGCTCATCCATTCTCAGGCGTGCCGTGATTGGTATTTGTTTGTGTCCTTCTCGGAGGCTCGACAGTTGATAACCATTTATGCCCATTAGGGCAGAGGTTGCCACGTCTCGGTTCGTTACACCAGCAAGGTTTGCCCTGTCACCATCGACACTCAGTCTCACAGAGAATATGTCCTCGCCAAGGTTGTCTCTAATCCTTTCAGCCTCTGCAATGGAACTAAAGACAGTCTTGAGCTGCCCAGAAATCTTTCTCAACGTGGGTATATCGTCGCCAATGATGCGAACTGCAACCGGTGCGCCTATGTTAACTCCGGTCTCAAGTTGTCTTACGTCTATCATGGCACCGAAAATGTTTGCAGTCAGTGCCTTCTGGATGTCATCTACGATATGGCCTGTGTCGTGTTTATCGTTTACCTTTATGATGATTTGGGCATAGTTTTGCTGCTGTGCCTCGGGCGATACGGTAAACCAGAAACGCGGCCCTCCTCCCCCGGCAAATGTCGTCAGTGAGTCAAGTATCCTGCGTGGTTTACCATCCTTAGCGGGGTGGGATTTACCGTATTTCTCTGTTGTTTCCCGTATTATACCTTCGGCCTGTGAGGCTATTTCGCTTGTCTTGCTAAGAGGTGAGTCAACAGGCAGCCAAATATCAACGTAGGAAAGATAGGACAGGTCTTTCGGGAAAAAACTTGTTTTCAGCTCTTTTAAGAAAAACCCACAGATAATTATAAAAATCACCGACACTACAAAGACCTTTTTTCTGTTATCTATGGCAAAGCCGCAGAAGGCGTAGTATCTTTTTGCGAATGCACCTTCTTTGATAGACTTTGTTTCCTTTTTCGGTCTTAACAGGTAGTAACTCAGCATCGGTATAAACGTCATGGATACAACCCGTGAGGCAATTAAAGAACACGCAAGCACTATGGGCAGCGAGTAGATAAATGTACCCGTATCCCCCGGCAGCAACAGAAACGGCAGATAGGCAACTATGTTTGTAACAGTAGCATACATGATAGCATTTGCCAGCTTGGTAGGTCCAAGCCACGAGGCAATAAGAGGTGGCTGTCCTGCATTGAGTTCGTTTGTAATGGCATCCCCGGCAACTACTGGGTCGTCCACCAAAAGCCCAAGGGCGATTATCAGCGAGGCAACAGATACCTGCTGCACATCGATTCCCAGAAAGAACATCATCCCAAAGGTCATAAACAGTGTAACCGGTATGGACAGGGCCATAAGAAACGCGCTGCGCCAATCCCAAAACCCTATCAGGGCCACAACTATGACAAGCACAATTGCCTCATAGAGACTTTGCATAAACAGGTCAATGCTCTCACTTACCTGTTGAGGCTGGTCGGATACACGCGAAATTACGAGGTCGTTAGGGAGGAGTTTTCTCAGCGTATCTAACTTAGCCTGAACTGTCTCTCCAAATTTGCCAATCTTCTCCCCTTTGCGCATCTGTATTGATACGGTGATTGCCCTTGTGCTAATCCACTTGCCGTCTGGGCCGTAACGACCATATGTGTTTAGAAAAGATGGCGGTGAATCATATTCCCTGCTGATATCAACGAGGTCACGCAAATATACTGGAACACCTTTCTGTGTGCTGTGTATTATAACATCGCCGACGTCCTGTGCGCTTTTGAACTCGCTCGATGGGTTTATGTTTACTATTTTCCCCAGCACCTCTATCCGTCCACCTGATGTGGGTGCATTTCTAGCATCTATCATATCTTTTATCGTTGACAGTTGAGTACCGTATGAGGCCAGCCTGAGCTGGGAATAATGCAGGTAGATACTTTCGTTGAGTACGCCGGTGCGATTGACCTTTGCCACCTCTGGTACGGTTTGCAGGTGTTTTTGCATTGTGTCGGTGAAGTCGTCAAGCTCACGGTAACTGTACTTGCTGCCAACTGCAACAGATATTTTAGCCTCTGTCTCAGACGGGTCTCTTATCACCACCGGCATCCATATGTCGGGGTGCAGTTCCTGGGCCTGCATCCGTGCCTCGGCAAACTTATACAGAAGGTGAATGATCTCCTCGTCTTTTAGCGGCGTCTGCATATCAAGCCCTATGAAGCCCGCTCCACTGATTGGTATATGTTGACCGGTCACGCCATTGTCTGTCAGATATTTTATAAAGTTGTTAAACTGGCGGTTAATCGATTCCACCTTCAGTGAATAGGGGAAGTTCAGTATGAATGCTGCGCGCGGGGCGCTGCCAGAAGTGTGAGACCTCGCCCTTTTTATCTCATCTGAGATGCCCTTTGCCCTTAGCGCAATCTCTGTGGCGTCTGAAAGCGGGCTTGCTACAGTAATCATCAGGGCGTCTGTGTCGCCATAGTCCTTCACAAAGACAATCGGACCAGCCCCCTCTGGAAGGTCATTAATGCTGTTGAGCTTGAGGTTTATATCGCTGAATTCTTTCCCCGTGTCCTTTGTTTTTTCTGTCAGTTCTACAGTGACGACTGAAATGCTGCCCCTTGAGGATGTCTCAAGTTTCTTTACGTTTGGATTTTGGGCTATCTTCTCTTCAATCCTTCTCGTTACCAACTGTTCGACATCAACTGCCTTTGCACCCGGCCACGAACACAGGGCCTGGGCTACGCGTACCGGCACATCCGGGTCTTTTAGCTTGGGCATCGACATATACCCCAATATCCCCCAGAAAATCGTCACAAAAAGAAATACCCACGATACATGGCGGTGTTCCGTAAAGAACCTTGCCGTGTTGTGTGTGTTTTCTATAATTTCCTGTCCGGTTTTTCCGTGCATAGTTTAATCCGCAAGTTTTACTTGCTCACCATCCAACACGTAATTCTGTCCGCTAACAATGACCTTCTCCCCTCTATGTAGTCCCTTTTCGATAGATACCCTGTTGGCTAATATGCGGCCAATGGCGACTGAGTGTTTGCGGGCTATGAGTTTACCCCCCTGGTCTTCGACTACGAATACGGCAAACCCGGTGGAATTGCCGGTGGAATTGTCAGAAGGACGCACAATTGCGTTAAGCGGTACTGTAATTTCAGCGCTGGCTACTCCTGCAACACTTTCCATATGCATAGAGGCTATCATCCCGGCCTTTATAGCCTGGTTTGAGTTTGGAATTTGGACTTCTATGTTGAAGACCCTGCTCTGGTCATCTGCAAATGGGGCTATGCGGGTTATCTGCCCCTTGAAGGGCGTTGATTGGAGCGCTTCAATAAATACGTTCACCGTATCGCCATTCTTAAATGTCCCAATTATCATATCCGGCACACCAAAGACCACTTTTACAGTGGATGTGTCGGCTATGGTAAAGGCATTGACCGACGGGCCGACAAGTGAACCGTCTTCTATGTGGCGCTGGAATATAACCGAATCAAACGGCACTATGAGCGAACACTCATCGAGGGCGATTTGAGCCTCCCTAAGCTGTGCAGCAGCCGCAGTGTGGTCTGCCTCGGCAGCCCCTAATGCCGCTTGTGCATCGTCGTACTGCGGTTTTGTGATACTCTTTGTGGAAAAGAGATTATTCGCCCGCTCATAATCAAGCATTGCCTTAGTCAGTTGGGCCTTTGCCTTAGTCAGTTGGGCCTTTGCCTGAGCAGCCTTCTCACGGTAGGTCTTTTGTTCTATGCTGGCAAGCACAGTCCCTTTTTTAACAAAATCACCATCTTGAGCGTTCCTCAATCTTCCATCTATACCCTTAACCTGAAGGACTCCTGTGACATAACCGCTTGATTTAAACGCCATATTGAGCAGTGCACTTGGCACTACAGAGGCCGAGTACTTGAGTTCATTGCTGTCTTTGAGGCCCTCTACGACGGCAGTCTTTACAAGTGTCAGGGGCTTTACGTATTTTTCCTCCTTTTTGCATCCAGAAACAGTTGTTATGATTAGCATTGATATCACGGCTGTCAGCGCTCTCATTATTTCTCCCCCCTATGTATCACAGTCACACTATTATTCCTCAGACAGGGCCTTGTCCAAATCCGCACGTGCACTGAAGTACGCACCATGTGCCTCATGGCAGAGACGGTCGGCCTCGGCCATTGCAGCCTGGTCTTTGAGCAGGTCTTTTAGTAATATGGAGCCAGCCTTGTACATGTTCAACGAAGTAGAAAGTTTGTCCTGTGCCGATTCGCGGTTCAGGCGTCTGACATCAAGCAGCTTTCTGGTCTCAGCGAACTTTCTTTTTGTCTTATTTATATCGACAACGGCCTTTTCGCGGGCTGCTTCTATGTCGTTTTCTGCCTGTTGAAGCGCCCTCTTCCTTGCCGCCAGTTCATGCCAGGTCTTTCCCCAGTCGGGCTGCTTCCATGTCAGCACGACAGAGGCAAAGGTAAATCCTACGGAAAGATTGCTCAGCGTATGATAACTAAAGGCAAGGCTGAGGTCAGGGATGTACTCTGATGCCTTGCTCTTTTTCGCAAATTCGGCCTGCATTGCCGTAAGTTCAGACATCCTGATATCAGGGCGTTCCTTAAGGGCACGCATGGTTGACTCCGAAAAATCCTCTTCCTTAAGTACCATCTCCGGCTCCGGCACAGAAACTACCTCGAAAGGCGTACTTATTTCCCTTGCCAGGAGTTCATTCATCTGTTCTTTCATAGTGATTATTGTGTTTTTTATAGTCATCTCATCGTATTCATATTTTGCAAGCTGTGCCTTTACCTCAAGGACCTCGTACCTTAGTACGGTCTCCTGTCTGAGCTGGTCATCAAGCAGCCTTGCCAGCTCCCTGTAAAATGCCATTGCCTCGCTAATAGCCGATAGTGTACTTTCAGACTGAACCAATTCATAATAGAGCTTCTTTACACCGTTTACGATGTCTTGGCGTGTTTGCCGTTGTCTCTCTGCGGCTATTTCGTGTGTCTTTCTCTCTATTTCGACTTCCACTGATATACGGTATAATTGCGAAAGCGGCTGTGTTATCTTAACTGCACCAGATACGTCGGTATCGGCTGGAATTGTTACAGCAGTTGTGCTGGAATCCCCTGAATACAATTGACTACTGGGGGAGGCATCACTCATAAGATTGAATTTCATATCTTTCAGTGTCCTTGTAACTGAGGCACTGAATTCAATCGATGGGAAAAAGGCTGTCTTAGCCGCCTTTAGCGTATCCTCTGTCTTTTGAACCTCAAGCCATGCGTTTTTCATAGCACGGTTGGTGGTTTTTGCCATCGAGACCGCCTGGTCAATTGTAAGTATCTGTGAGGCCGCCGGTTCAGCTTGCCGCTTTTGCCCCGTCTCACAATATGCGGGCAGGTTAAACAACACAGCTATGACAACGGCAGCAACTATAAGCCGCTTCAATCCTGCTCTGAACAAATTCTCTTCGCTCATCTTCCCCGTGAGTGGACTCCATCCCCCTGGCGTGTGTGCCTGCTTGCAATTCAGAATGTCAGCCTTGCTCACACATACATATTTACAATACTACCGGTGCCTTCCGGATTTGCGGCCATTTGCTGACCTTGTGCGCCTGCCTTATTTATAAGGTCAACGACTGCTGCACCTTCGATTTCCATCATATCTAAGCTCTTCTTTATAACGCTGACATTAGCCCCTTCTGCAATAATACCCGATGACAACCCCACCCCAGACATCATAACTCCACCTCCATTTTCTTTGCAATTGCTGTTTCCAAACCCTAAGCTACCCCATGTTCAACTCACTACGTACACTCTTATATATCGGTAATTAGAAACGATTCCTTTAATCAGATAATCAGCCTAAAAACTTGCGAGTGATATTTACCAGTTGTTCCGGCTTGAACGGCTTTATAATCCAACCGCTGGCCCCTGCCAGCCTTCCCTCCTGCCGCTTAGTGACATGCGCCTCTGTAGTCAGCATAATAATAGGGATAAAGCGGCACGCAGTTATTTTTCGCACCTGCTCAACAAACTCAAGACCGTTCATATTTGGCATGTTTACGTCAACAAACATCATCTCTGCCTTTGTGTCATCTGAGTTAACAATTTTGTTTAACTTCCTTAGGGCGTCGCTTCCGTCAACCGCCTCCATTACCTCATATCCGGCATTTGTCAGTGTCAAACCAACAAGCTGTCTTACACTGGGTGAATCATCAACTATCAGTATTACTCTTTTCATCTCTGTAAGTATATTGTACATTAAAACGATTAAAAAAGTTAAATTATTTTGCTCGGTGTGTGTAAAGCTACAGCGTTATCATTCTATTGAGGGCGTTCCATGCCAGCTCCCTTATTTCACTGCTTACCTTCACTACGTGCTGCATTTCTCTCAGGGCGATATATACGGACTGAAGTGTAGTTTTTTTCATGTTCGGACACACCATATCTTTTCTAAGCGGATAGAATATCTTCTCAGGGTTTTCCTTTCTCAGCCTGTACAGAAGCCCAATCTCTGTCCCCACGATAAATTCCTTAGCAGATGACCTGGCTGCAAACCTCAGCATCCCCGACGTGCTTGCCACAGCGTCTGCCATTTCCAGGATGTCAAGTCTGCACTCAGGGTGTGCCATAAAAACTGCATTGGGATGGCTCTTCCTTGCAGTTTCTACATCCAACGGTCTTACCCTGTCGTGAACATGGCAGTATCCATCCCATGATATTACCTCTTTTTTTGTATTTTTTGCTGCCCATGCGGACAAATTCTTATCGGGAACACAGATTACCCGCTCATCCGGCAGGGATTCTATAACCTCTACGACGTTTGCCGACGTACAGCATATATCGCTTTCAGCCTTGACCTCGGCGGTTGTATTGACATAGGCAACGACTGGTACGCCGGGATAGTCCCTTTTTATGTCCCGAAGCGTATATTCAACGGGATATACATAGCGCGGCGGGTCTTTATATCCGGGGAATGCCCCGTAGAGCTCCCTATGCGTACCGGCGCTAATCATATCGGCCATCGGGCAGAAGGCATCTGAGGCCGTCAGCAGCACTATCTTGTCTGGCGATAGTATCGAGGCACTCTCGGCCATGAAGTTCACTCCGCAAAATACGATTACATCACAGTTTGTTTGTGCGGCCTTACGCGACAGCTCAAGGGAGTCGCCCGTCATGTCGGCAATTGCCTGTACCTCATCCCTTTGGTAGTTGTGTGCAATGATTAGTGCGTTTCTCTGTTCTTTTAGTCTTTGTATTTTATAGTTCAGGTCATCGTTCATAAGATGTTAAAATCTTCCCGTCAGTTGATTATTAGCGTACTGTGGTGTGTTTGTATACAGCACCGTGCCGTTGGGCATGGCTACCTTGAATATATGTGAGTTAGTGCTTTGGCTTGAGGCACGGTTATATGCAGTGGGGTAATATGGGTGATAGTTACCGCCGCTATAAGTACTCAATACCTTAGCGACATATTCCTGGGTCTCAGCGTATGGGGGGATTGTCCCATAGCGGTCAACGGCATTCGGGCCTGCGTTGTATCCGGCGAGGGCTAAGGATACGTTACCGTTAAACTTAGCCAATAAGTATTTTAAATATCTGGTTCCGCCGTCGATATTTTCCGTCGGGTCATAGGGGTTGTTGACAGACAGGAGATTTGCTGTGCCCGGCATCAGCTGCATCAGCCCCATAGCCCCTTTCGGAGACAGCGCGCCGCTGTTCCAGTTTGATTCTGCTTTTATTACAGCCTTTATGAGGGCTGGATCAATTTTATGTTCTGCCGCCTTCAGGTGTACGATTTCCTCGTAGCCCTTAAACTGCAATGTTTGCTTTTGTCCGGTATTCACCGTTTGAGCTGCCACAGTTGGCGGGGCAGGCGTGGGACTTACCGCTTGAACCGCTGGCCTTTGGGCGCTTGGGACGGGTTTAGCTGGGCTGCCGGGCTGGACTGCCTTTAGCGTTTGTTTCGTGACCGGCTGGCTTGGTTTTCTTGCTACTGCTTTTTTCGGGGGAGATTTATATAACCTCACATAGTTGTTATCTCCATTAGCGCCTCCTGG
Source organism: Candidatus Magnetominusculus xianensis (assembly GCA_001541255.1). Classification (GTDB taxonomy): domain Bacteria; phylum Nitrospirota; class Thermodesulfovibrionia; order Thermodesulfovibrionales; family Magnetobacteriaceae; genus Magnetominusculus; species Magnetominusculus xianensis. Next base: position 14,429 of record LNQR01000018.1, on the reverse strand, counting down.
GACGTCTGTATAGTGAGTAATTCCATTGGCATCAACGAACCTGTATATGTCGGCATCTGCCGCTGCACAGAGCGCTGTCAATAGCGCGGCTAACAGGACGGTTATAATATTTTTCTTTAGTTTTCTAAGCATATATAGCAGTACAGCTCATGCCGTCAAACACCTGACAGTCAAGCAGCAGGGCCGCCGCTGATATTTCCTTAATACGGCGCACCCACTGCTCAACTTATTCTGTTATATGGCAACCGGTATAATCCGGTAACCCCCGGAAACCCATCATCCGGCCTGACTCCACTCTTCGTCAACTCAACTACTTACCATATGGCCGATACTATTCCCTATTTGATAGTACCTGATATATGCCGACATAGGCCGGTAATATGTTAAGGCCGTTATACCTTTTTAATAAAAAACGATATGACGTTTCCGTTTTCTTTTGTATCAAGCAGTTCATGGCCTAGCCTGCTCAACAGGGCAGGGATATCTGACTTTGAACCGGCATCGGTTGACTGTACCTCAAGTATCTTTCCTGACGCTAAACCGTCAATGGCCTTTTTGGTCTTTAACACCGGCATCGGGCAATTCAACCCCTTTGTATCTAGTATCTCATCGGGCTTTATATCTGCCATTACAACCTCCACAATATACCTTATTTATTGGTAACTTATTGGCCAATGGCCATTAGCTAAGGCTATTTTACTTCAACCACAAGAAATTGTCAACATCACCCCGAAAAATTTACGGAAGACGCACATCTACTGCTTTTAATGTATAACCAAATGTCAATTGAAATTTTTCCCAGACGGATTGGCAGTAGAGCTACCTGACACCGCCTGATGCTTTGCGGCATTCAGATAAGAAACCGCCGCCGTGAGGGTTGGCTCAAGCACCAGTGCTTTCTCAAAATAGGGGATAGATTCACCGGGTTTATTCAGCATCAGCAGCGCTACGCCTATGCCTACATATGCACTGGTGTTAGCGGGGTCAAGCGCTATGGCCGTCCTGAAGTGCATGATTGCGTCGTCTTTCCTGTTCGTCCAAAGCATCAGGTTGGCCGCGTTTACATGTATTACTGCGCTGTTGGGATAAATGGAAAAGGACTTTTCAAAGGCGGCAACAGCCTCGGCGTCTCTCCCTGTTTGACTCAGCGCACACCCAAGATTATTATACGCAAGGTAATTATCCCTTGTTACGCTCACAGCATGTGTAAACAGGGTAATTGAGTCCTTCCAATAACTTAACTGTTTCACTGACAACCCCGCACACACTAAGATAGTTATTACGCCCAGGGATAGAGCCGCCTTCCCGTAATCTTTTAACAAATGCGGCACACCCATCGCAGCCATGATAAACAGCCCTATATACGGTATATATGTGTACCTGTCTGCCATTGAGTGAAGCCCCGTCTGGACGATTTGAATCACTGGGACTAAAGTGCCTGTAAACCAGAACCAGCCGGTAAATAAATATGGAAATCTCTTAGCCCGCCAGAGGACAAATCCAGTGGCAAGGGCAATAAGGGCAAACGCCCCAGCCCCTGTCATTAGTGAGATTGCTTTTTCATGGGGATACATTACAGACAAATCATATGGCGCTATGAAGTTCACGACATATCTTACATAGGAAACAAACGCGTTTAACAGGCGGTGCTTAATAGGAAACAGTTCCAATGTCTTAATTGCCCCGCTTTGTTTCTGAGCAGCTACTGTCAGTACCGACACCACTGCACAAAGTACAAACAGCGGGATTTTCTCTAATATAAGACCACGCACATCAGCCCTGGGCCGAAACCGGCCAAGCGGCCAATAATCAAGCAGCAACAGCACAAACGGCAGCGTCACAATCATAGACTTCGACATCAGCCCTAAGATAAAACAAAACACCACCAGAGCATAATTCGCCATCGAGGGGTTTCTGACATACCGTGTATATGCCAAAATGGTGGTCATCCAAAAAAATGCACTAAGCACCTCTTTACGTTCGGCAACCCATGCAACACTCTCCACGTGCGCAGGATGGACGGCAAACAGCGCAGCTATAAAGGCGGCGCGCTTAAGTGGAACCCCAAGCCGTAAAAAGACAAAAAACAGGACAACAACATTGGCCGTATGAATAAGCAGGTTACTAAGGTGATGCCCCTCGGGGCGCAGACCAAACAGACTGACATCCAGCATATGAGAAATCCACGTAAGGGGAAACCAGTTGCTAAACTCAGTAGACGTTAAAGCCCATCTTATATTTTCTACTGTAAGTCCGGTGTTTACATGCGGATTATTAATGATATAGAGGTCATCGTCAAAGTTGATGAATTCATAGCCCCTTACCGGGAAAAAGACCAACAGCGTAAGGGCGACCAACAATAAAACAGCCACATAGACAGGGTCACATCTGGCAGCACTCATCCTGTGAGAAGTGTTTTCTATGTCAACCTTCAGCTCTGTCATGTTATATCTTAATTATAGCTTATCAGCGCCCGCGTGTAGAACGGTTGTCGCCTGCTGCCGCCTTATTAATGGCAAGCCTGGCCGGGTCATCAGCGGCCTCGGTAACATGTCCGGCCTTCATATATGCGCCGCTGCGATACGCTGGGGTATCGCTTGGGGAGGCAGTGATGCGGTTTGGGTATTCGGCTGTCTCGCCGCTGTCGTTTTTAATCCTGCCAAGCAGTTTATTTTTACCGGCCTTGAGGTATGTAATAGCCTTGTTTAGTATGGCCCGGTTGTTGTCGGTCTGGTCGTAGGCGGCAAGGATGAGGGAAAAAAGGATGAAATAGAGCAGACTCAATTTTAGTTTCGCACCAAATGTTATGGTTTGTGCTGCGGCAGGCTCTGGGGGAAACTGGCGCTGCGGCTGATGCTTCGGCTCTGGGGGGATTGGGATGCTCAGTATATAACCACAAAATAAGCAGAGCGCGGTTGACTGGTCATTTATCGCGCTACAGTTTGGGCAGACGACCTTGATATTCATTGTGTGCCCGTAGTGTGGCGGCTCTTGATTTGTTAAATCTGCGGCTACTGCTGTTGAGCCTGTCGGGAAAGAATGAATCCGTGTCCCGGCGCTTGGCTTAACTATTAATTGTCCCGGTAACTGTCCCGGCATATCCTCCCGTTCAGTCGTCCATGAATTCATCGAAAGCGGCAGTTCTAAATCCCCCGCTTCAGCGCTTATCGCATCAAGCTGCCCTAAGAAATCCGGCAGTTGTTCGTATGGGGTGAGGCACGATGCGGCAATTGCCTCAGTCAGGGTCTTTATCTGTTCAACCGGTGCAGCGCTAAGAGTTCTGAACAGCAGCGATTGGTTGGTGTTGAGGAAATCTCTGGCGCAAAACAGTAAGTTGTCGCCGTTATAGTATTTCTGCCATAAACTTAAATCATGTGCCAGCGCGGTTAATGCCGTAAATATGACAACAGCAGAGAACGAATCAATGTGCTCATCATAGTGGCAAGTCTTTCGTTTTGGGTGCTGATAGTTCGGGTGTCCGGATTCGCAGCTAGTGTTAAGCGTCATTTCGGGGCAGTATAGGCCGTCGTAGTCGATGAGGCGCAGCCCTCCCTCCTGATTAATCAGTATATTGCCATGCTGGAGGTCTCCATGAGCGATGCGATGGCCGCGGAGTGTTTTGTACATCTCAAGAAATCGTCCGCGCACGCTTAGAATGCCTTGCGTGTCTTTCTTAGCAGCACAGATGTCGATGTATCTGTCCAGAGGGATACCGTCTTGCCACGGCATTTTTAATATAGGATATGCCTGAGCGTTTACGCTTATCCCTCTGGCAATGTACTGGAATTTCAGAAAATACCCGCAGTCAATCTTATTCAGATAGTTTGATATTTGTTCACAGCGCGTTTGCATGTCATCTGGGGCGTTCAGGAAGCATTTTATTGCGTACTGTGCATTAGCAGTGAATATTTTATAGACAGAGGCAAAATTGCCTGACCTGACACGCGGCAGCCCCAGCTTGTCTGTTTGAACGGCGCCGTGTTTTAGTTCATCATCGAAAAGAGACAGGCGCGGGTTCTGAAGGGCCTGCTGGTACTGCAGCGGCAGCGGGTATTTCCTCACGGCAGTTTTCCAATGGTTAGTATAATGGCCGTTGCATCGTCGTTTTTCATCTGCTTTGTCTGTCTCAGTCTTTCTATTAAAAGTTTAAATATCGCCTCGTTTTTTATCTTACCAAGTGTTTTCCATGGAAATAAACCACCCTCACAGCCCTTTAAAAACCATTCTGCAAGGGCATCAGACAAGAGAAACATTGTATCACCCTGTCGTATCTCCCCGCTTTTTATTAAGATGTGAGCATCTGGTGCGCCGTGAAGACTTGATATTAAGTTGGGGGTGTTGTCAAAGTCCCCCGGGTTTTTGATTGGAAAGGCATGAATCAGCTCATCGCCCCTAACAATAAATACGCACACATCGCCTACGCTGACGGCCTCCCATCTATAGACATTTTTTTGAAAAAATGACCGCTTTTTCGGGTCTGTAGCTGGGATTAGCCTTACACCGGTGAAGGCGGCATGAGCGCCGTTGTCTGCCTTAAGCTGTGCATACCACGGCAGTGTCCTTGTTGATATGAGCTCGCTCCACTTTGCACCTGCCTTGTCTATAGCTGCCAGCATGATGTGCCTCAGACCTGAACTTTCCCCTGAATTTTTCGGGGCATCCGATGTAATAAACGAATCCACCAGCATATTGGCGAATTCTCCTGAGAATATGGACTCGGTTGCCCCGTCGGCAATACACAGGCTATATTTATTAAAGCCGTATGCGTCTTCGTAGCACTCCGGCTGATTGCCATTTTTTTGAATGCCATAGGCCTTAAGTCCGTTGATGGGTTTAGCTGTGTTTATCTTAGGTTCCCAACCCTCGTGCCAATGTCGATGAACTTAATCAGCGAAACAAGGTCTGCGTTAAAACCAAAGCCGCGCGACTGCGCCAGGACATTATAGCCGTCTTTTCGTGCGGCCTGAGTCATCGGCTCTGGAAGCAGACTTGACATCTCAAACAGGGACTTCCCCAGTTGGTCTGGCAGCAGCGCATCCGTATCAGGATACAGTATTGGTACCGCCTTTTTAGAGGATATGTGAATATTAAAAAACAGGCAATTGCCGTTGTTTGTGCCAAGCCTGTACAGGTCCATCGCGTAGGGAATTGGATTTCCGTCAGTGGAATCACCGTCTGTGATATTAATAGCAATGGGTGGGTAGCTGTCAGGGTGGGCTGCTGTCCAACGTTCAAGGATAGTCTTTGCATATGTAATAGCCTTACACATCGGGGTAGCGTTATTGGCCACTGGCTCAAACCAGATGGGGAATTTCACAGGTTTCTCCGCCGTGCTGCCGCCTTCAGCGGGGAACTGCTGCATACGCTCTTCGATTCTCAGGGGATTGTTGCCAAGCGCCTCAATTTTAATAAGCTCATGTCCGGCAAATATGCCGGAGAAGGCAGGGGCTACTTCGGGATTGCCATATCCTATGACGCCAATCTCGAAATAATCGCGAATACCATCGTCTTTTGTGCATTTCAATATCAGATTTGCGATTAATTTGTTTATTGTATCTGCAACCCCCTGGCTCTTGGATATGGTGTCACTGCCTCCGAAGGGGTCACTCATCGAGCCGGACTGATCAATTAGAAATAGAAAGCAGCCCGGATTGCTTCGGCTTATCTCTGCGTCGTACATAACGTATGTTCTCCTCGTTTATTCACTCAGAATCAACAACAACCTCATAAGCTCGGCCATGGCTTCTCTGACTGACGCCACTTCTCTTCTCATGCCTCCAATCTCTTTGGCATATATGGCGGAAGAGTCTTCTCTTAAGCTGGTTTCCATGCCAGTTATATTGTACTTGACGGCATAGACTGCGTCTTCCATTTGGCGGGATATTTCTGATATTTTCTCTGCTATTACCTTGATTTCACCGGCTTCCACTTCTGCATCTGTCACCTTTTTGATTTCAGCAGCCAGGAGTGTTATCGCAGTTTCTATTTCGATTATCCGGCTTTCTATCTTTTCGAACGTTTGACCTGGTGAAAGCCCGTGTGTTTTTTCTATATCTATTACAGTGTTTACAAGGTCAATTATGGCATATTTCATGGCGTCGAGGGATGCATCCAGATATCGGGGTATGTCTGATAGTTTCTCGTCTACAGCCGTAATTTCAGTTCTCAGGGCAACATCGCTTTCAGATTCTCTGTTGGCGTATTTTTTTACTTCTGTATCAAGATTTGCTATTGACGAATCGATTGTGCTGAGCCTGCTATTGAGTGTTTCTATAGCCACGATGTTATCTTTATAAATGGTTTCTGACGCAGCGCTGCCGACTGACTCTGTTAACGCTAAGGGCTGCCGCTCAGAGTACTCTATCTGCTTTACCATGATCACAGAAAGTGCTTCCTCAATGGCCTTGATTTCCACCTTCAGGGCAGAAAACTCCTTTTCATACTTACTTTGAATGGCATCTGTAAGAATGCGCTCCAAGTCAACTGCGCTATTGGTCATGGCATTGACCGCGTCGTCTATTTGCTTTGAGACAGTTGATATTTGCCCGCCGACTGCTCTTATTATAGTTGATACGGCGGTTGACACTGAGGCAGTGAGTTCTGCGTTTTTATCATCAATTTGCTTTGAGACAGCCGATATGTGCCCGCTGACAGACTTTATCTCTGTTGAGAGGGCAGCGGCGAGTTCTGAGTTCTTTTCCACTGTGGCGTCTTTGAAGTCCGACATCTCTTCCTTCAGGGCCTTTAGCCCGGCAAGCCCTTCTTCATGCCGCGTTTGGACGACTTCGGTCAGGGCAAGACGCGTGTCTGTTATTTTATTTTTAATAGAACTGGCGGCGTCTTCCATTTGCCGTCCGACAATTGATGTTTGTCCACCAACGGCCTTTATCTCTGTTGAGAGGGCGGCGGTGAGTTCTGAGTTCTTATCAATGATCTCGTCTTTGAAGGTTGAGAGTTCTGCCTTCAGGCCGGTAAGCCCCTGTTCGTGTTGTGTTTGGGCGGTTTCAGTCAATGCCTGCCTCGTGTCTGTTATGCTGTTATTAATTGAAGCAGCGGCGGCGTCCACATGGCCTGAAAGGGTTGAAATCTGTCCGCCGACGGCCTTTATCTCTGTTGAGAGAGCGGCGGTGAGGTCTGAGTTTTTATCAATGCTCTCGTTTTTGAATGCTGAGAGTTCTGCCTTCAGGCCGGTAAGCCCCTGTTCGTGTTGTGTTTGGGCTGTTTCAGTCAGTGCCTGCTTCGTGTCTGTTATACTGTTGTTAATAGAAGCAGCGGCGGCATCCATCTGGCCTGAAAGGGTTGAAATCTGTCCGCCGACGGTCTTTATCTCTGTTGAGAGGGCAGCGGTGAGTTCTGAGTTTTTATCAGATGCATGTTTTATTTCTGAGTCAATTTTTGTGAGCTTGTCGGCTGTGGCGGCAACCTCGCCATGTATTTTCTTAAGCTCTGACGACTGATGTTCGTCAACAGTGTCGGGCTTCCTGGTCTTAGTAATCATATGGACAATGAGGATGAGGCTTACTGCCGAAAGTCCTATGAGCAAGTAAAAAAGCGTTTGGCTGACGGGGCGCTCAGCGGCTCCTTTTGTGTCCACTTTGGAATAATCTGTGGGATAAGCAGGTGATGAGTCAACAGGGGGCTTACTGTCTTTAGCGGTAGAGAATTCTTTTTTTGCCGTTACATCGGCGCCGTTAATGGCTGCTTTAACAAATGCCGTGTATTTGCCGCTTGGCGCGGAGAAAGGAAACTGAAACTGATACATTGCCTTAAGCCCCGAGGCAGAAGCCCTTGCTAAAAGTGCTACATCTTCGTACTTAGGGAACTGATAGGACTGCCCGCCGCTGACCTCCGAAATTGTCTTTAGGAAATCGAGATATTTATACTTACCAAGCGCTATTGTGTATACAGGGATGCCTGCGTCCTTAACAGCGGTGATAACATCGGCCTCATCGGCGCTGCTGTGTTCATCTTTGCTGTCTGTGATTAATAAAATGGCAGTCTTAGGTGTCGCAGAGGAGGAGGCTTGTTTGAGGCACTCTGTGACAGCCTTAAAGAGTACGGTTCTGTTTTCATTTGCCCGCAGTTCATCGACCTTGCTGTAAATTATGTCTTTGTCTTTGGTGAACCCGATGAGTTTATTAACATCGATGCCAAAGGTGAAGAGGGCGGCATAGTCATTTTCTTTGAGATAACCCATGAACTGGGCAATAATCTTCTTTGCCTCGACAATTGGAACCCCTTTCATGCTCCCGCTTATGTCCACAGCAATGATTACAGAGAGCGGGTCATCGGAGGTCTGTTTAAATGAGAAATCAGAGATTCTTTTATCATCTATGTAAAGCGTAAAGCTGTCTTTTTTTAATCCCCCGATGGGATTTCCCATCCTATCATAGACAGCCGCTGACAAGGAGACCCTGCCGTCGTATGGCATAGAAACATCTGAAATCTTTATAGATGGGGAAAGGGCGTCCTGCTGCTGGGATATGTTGTCTTGGTGCTGCCCGAAGGCAGCCGTACAGCAAAGCACAAGGGCTAAAAACACATAACACGACATTGTTAATTTATGACCATATCTTTGAAATCCTGACTGCAACTGTGGCGCTGATTTTACCGGCATGTCAGATACCCAGCCCGCAACTCAGCCATTAGCGCCAACCGCGCAGATTAACAAAGTCCAACCGCATATATCAACAAAGGCCAATCGCATAACTCACCTGACACAACCATACTTTATAGGTATCGGTATTTTTTTGTCAATAATTTTGTGTCACCTGTGTCAAGGGCAAGCAAAAAATGTCATATTCAGATAAAAAACATGTGGAATGGCAAAAAGACAGATTTGACACAGGGATTTTTTGTGTGGTATCATCATTGCGTGGAATTTATTGAATACAAAACCGTACAAATAAAATTTGTAATTATAAGGAGGTGAACACAAATGAAGAAGATATTAATGTCGTTGGTGTTAGTGCTGGGATTTGCCTCAGTGGCAATGGCAGGCTATGACAAGTGCGCAGGTTGCCATAATGGAAAGGTATCGCCTGATAAAGCAGCCCTCACGGCAAAGTTTAAAACAGCTGCCGATTTTATAAAGGCCGCTAAAGAGTCAAAAAACCCGATGATGAACGCAGTTAAAGGCAACGAAGCTGATCTAAAGGCAGCCGCCGCAGATTTAGGCCTTAAGTAATTGTACAATTTATAAGGGCAGGTAAGGATCCCTTGCCTGCCTTTGCCAATAACTACCGACATGCTAAAGTATATCTCCATCGTCGTGCTAATACTAACATTGATGTGCTGTGCTGGCATGTCCGTTGAACCCAAATCAGCGGCCGTAGGTACAGGGGCAATCTGGTCACCTGACCCAAAAATAATAGATAAGATGAGAGAAGAATGCTGGAACGTTAATCCATTCCTGCTAATCCCTCAAAAGGCAGCCCAATGCTGTATAGATATTATGAAAGGGGTAGGGGCGCCGCCCGAGGCCGTCGCCTTCTCAAGCGCAATGCTTAAAAACCGCACTGATACCTTTTGCTATATGTCGTCATTTAGGAAAATCTCGATAGTAGACATGGCAAACATAGTGTGTCCATTTAAAGATGACTCAACATCGGATATGGTCTTACTAAACGGGCAACCCGCCATTGTCTGGATAAATGACCTGAATAACCTAAACAAAATAGACTTGTTTTCTGAACCGGAATATGGTAAAATGCTTAGGAGGCACAATGAGGCATTGTTGTGGCCTTTTACCAGCGGGCTTACAGGGGTGAAGAAACTACCAGGCGGTGGAGAGCGATACATGTTTAACTTCAGGCTGTTAAATGGTTGCGAGGGGTGTCCACTTTCAGGGACTATGACAGTAGCGTATGATTTCAGCGCAGATGGTCATTTTATGGGCGTTACTTTAATAGAATTAGTTACGGCTGAGTAACAATGAAATTCTCTACGAAATTAACCCTTTTGTTTTTCAGCATAGCCCTGGCATTTCTGTCGGCTGGGTCTTACTTTGTGTATGTGTCTGAGGTGAGTATCGTTGAAGATCAAATAAAAGCCAACATGGAAACGCAGGCCTTCCATACAATCGATAAAATAGACAGACTGCTTTTTGAAAAATATGCAGATATAAAGCAATTGGCCTCTGACCCGGTACTTGTTTCAAAGGAATCAAGCCCGGAGGAAATTAATCAAAGATTAAATTTCTATTTAACCCACGACAAGACATACAAGTCGTTGTCATTTTTTAATATGGATATGGTACGTGTTGTGGACACATCAGGTAAAGAAATAGGTCAAAAGCATCCGTTGACAAATTATTGGGTGAAAATCAAAGAGGGCAGCAACTTTGTAACAGGTATATATGAGTCAGTGTCGTTAAAAGAATATGTTTATTATTGTGCCTCGGTGGTGAAGAACGAAGATGGCAAACCTATAGGAGTTGTAGTAGCGAGAGTGCTTATAAATACGATATACGATATAGTCGATAATGCATCAGGAATGGATGGAAAGGTCAACGCAGCCAATACTGAAGTAGAGTTGGTCGATAAAGACGGCCTGATAATCTACTCCAACAAAAACAAAGCTTTAAAGGCAGCCTCTGCGGACTGGGAGTTTGCAAGCAAGTTGATAGCGTCTGGAGCTAAAACAGGCAGTATACGCCACAAGCACCAATACGGCGATGAGGAGATACTTGCCTTTTCTATTGAACGGGGCTATCAGGGTTTTGCTGGTAACGGCTGGTCGATAATAATGGATATGCCTGCTAAAATTGCCTTTGCTCCTATTGTGAAGTTGAGAGACAGAAAGATATTTGTCTTCCTTGTTATGACTTTTATTGCACTTGTAGTCGTATATCTTTTTGCCCGAACGCTCTCAAAGCCAATAATAAAAATAGGAAGTGCTGCAAGGGAAATCGGAATGGGCAATCTTGACATAAAGTTAGAGGCGAACTCACGAGACGAAATAGGGGAAATGGCCAAATCGTTTAATAAGATGGTCGAGGATTTAAGACTCTACAGGGACAAAACGGCAGACTACGGCAAGGAACTTGAGGCACAGAACTCAAAACTTGAGCAATGGGCAAGGGAGCTTGCAATTCACAACAGGGAGAATCAGATATTCAGCAATATGGGCGATCTCCTGCAAGCCTGTAACTGTGTATCCGAGGCCTGTGAAATAATATCCAATACAGCCTCGCGGTTATTCCCATTTGAATCTGGAGGTATCTATATCTTCAACGCATCGAGAAATATCATCGAATCAATATCCACATGGGGCGCTGTAGGCTCTAGTGAGCAGGTGTTTACCAAGGATGACTGCTGGGCGCTCAGGCGTGGACGCGCCAACATAATATTAACGACTGAGGATGTCCCCCGCTGCCACCATGTAAAGGACTCTATCGCAGCATATATGTGTGTACCGATGTCAGCGCAAGGCGAAACGCTGGGAATGTTCCATTTAATGCTTGGTGTACAGACTGAAGACGTAACGCTGATAAAGGAGAAAGAGCAGCTTGTGCAAAAACTTTCTGAAAACGCAGCGCTTGCGATTGCAAACTTAAAACTCCGTGAGATGTTAAGCAAACTCTCAACAAGAGACCCCTTAACAGGGCTTTATAACAGGCGTTACATGCAGGAATATCTTGAGAGAGAAAACCAGCGCTGTCTGCGCAAGACAGCCACCCTTGGTGTTATCATGGTAGATGTTGACCATTTCAAACACTTTAACGATACGTATGGTCACGAGGCTGGCGATTGCGTACTAAGCGAATTGGGCATGTTCCTTAAGGCTAACATCAGAAACTGTGACATAGCCTGCCGCTATGGAGGAGAGGAGTTTACGCTGATTTTGCCAGAAGCCACTTTGGATGCAACCCTAGAGCGGGCCAATATGCTGCGTGAGGGGTTTAAGCACATAAAAATTAATGTCAGAGGACAAGTCCTAAGCGCCATAACCCTTTCGATGGGAGTTGCTATCTTGCCAGATCATGGTACAGACACTCAGCAGATATTGAAGAGCGCTGACGAAGCGCTCTATCAGGCTAAACACCAGGGCAGGGACAGAGTTGTTGCTGCGACGCTAGGTTAAATGTCCTGCTTCCTGAGCGCAACACCGTGTATGAAATATGACATGAATTCGGGCATGATTCCAATACGCTGCCTGTCACGGTTGATGTCTTTGATGTGAAAGCCAGTGCTTACAATGACAGATTCGATTTCCCTGTTGAGATGGCAGCCGCAGAAAATTGTCTTTGTTACAGGGGTCAGGATATTCTGCAGCCCCCTGTCTATAGGGTTGTGTGCCGCCACATGTTCAAAAAAATGAAAGGCACCGCCCGGCCTGATAACGCGATAGATTTCCATTAATGCTTCACTAAGGCCGCCAACGCTGCAGAGCGTCATGGTAGAGACCACTGCATCAAATGCGTTGTCTGCAAATGACAGCGTCTCTGCACTGCCCTTTACAAAGGTTATGGGGATGCTTGAACCGGAGATATATCGCTTTGCGCGTCTAATCATCCCCGCGTTTGGCTCAAGCGCGGTAACAGACCTTATACCAGAAGTATAATAGGGCGTGTTTGCCCCAATACCAAAGCCTATCTCAAGCACATCACCAGCGAGACCGTTAAGCGTATCACGCCGGAGATTCTTTACGATGTCATTTGAAGAGTCACCCATCTTCTCCATAAACCATGGGAAAAAGTGCTCACAATACAGACCCATCTCAACCCCCGCTTGTTCCATGTCTTTATCTACAGAACAGCTTATTATACCATAAACAAGTCATAATACGGGGAATTTAGTATTAAGTGGAAAAAATAAACTTGTTCTTTTCTTCGTTTACTGGTATTATATATATCTTATGATGTGGTACTTAAAGTTAGTTCTGAGATATGCGGCAGTAGCTGTAGTTTTTGGCCTTGTTGCAGTATCAGTTTTCCCTGGGACATCAGCGGCGTCGGTAAATAGATTTGCGCTCTCAGAACCATGGCCTTATCCATGTCCGGCACCTATGAGGCATCAGGTAGATTTTTGGATAAAGATATTCACCAAGTACACGACTAAACAGGCTGTTATACACGATAACAGATATTTAAATATTATTTATTCAGCGATTGACCTTACAGAGGAACAGAGCAACTCGAAGAAGGCCAGAGTTGGAGTGCTGTCTTTTGAGATAAGTAAATACAGGGAAATCCTGCTTAAGCTGGATCAACTCCCACCGGATGACCCTGACAAGATAAATGAACTCTCACCAGAGGAGTTGCGCGTATATGAGATGTTTAAAGACATTGAGGGACCTAACAAGTTCTCTGAGGCAGCCGAACGTCTAAGGGCACAAGTAGGACAGAAGGACCGTTTTCAGAAGGCGATAGCAAAATCGACAATGTATATGAAGGACATGGAAAGGATTTTTAGAGAAGAGGGCGTTCCACTGGCGTTGACACGGCTGCCATTTGTCGAGTCGGCATTCGAGTTAAGCGCCTATTCATGGGCAAGTGCCGCCGGAATATGGCAGTTTACCGAGTCAACTGGCAAGATATTTCTAAGAATGAACGCCATTGTGGATGAAAGAATCGACCCTATGAAGTCAACCAGGGCTGCGGCAAGGCTTTTAAATGAAAACTATGCACAGCTTGGCTCATGGCCTTTAGCTGTGACGGCATATAATCACGGCGCGGCAGGGATGTCAAAGGCAATGAAAACACTCTATACTAAAGATATATCAGAGATAGTGGAGAAATACAAGGGACCTGCCTTTGGATTTTCGTCGAGGAATTATTATGCCGAGTTTTTAGCCGTTTTAGAAATCCTTGAAGACTACCAAAGTTATTTTGGTGATATAGATTTTAAGGACCCGGAGGAGTTCGAGGTGCTGCGCACGGGCAGACCAATAAAAGTAAGTACCCTTGCATCAGCGTGTTCTCTGGACGATATACGGCGCCTGAACCCTGAATTAAAATCATCAGTTATGGAGTCAAAGGCTTCGCTTCCCAACGATTATTTTTTAAAACTGCCGCCCGGCATAAAAGATTCCTTAAAACATGCAGAGACGCCGCTTCCACCCGAACACAAGTCTGTAAATAAAAAACGAAAGACCGATACCGCTTCAAAATACACTAGTAAAAAAAAACAAGAGACTCCATCAGAGGAAAAGTCAGTTCACATAAAACCAGACACGCCTCATACGGAAAGCGCCAAAAAAACAGTCAAAAAAACACCGACAGACACAGAAAAAGCACCTGATGCAACCGTAGCAGACAAAAAGACTGCTGTTGCTGACATAGCTAAAAATATCGCCAAGAATGAGCGTAAGGACTCTGAAAAGAAGTCTGATACAACACCTACTGATACTGCCAAATCTGATAAAAAGACAAACACTGTTACCACTGCTAAAAATACCGGAAAGCCTGAACTCAAGGGCTCTGAAAA
>LNQR01000017.1 GCA_001541255.1 Candidatus Magnetominusculus xianensis | reverse complement strand
TTCCAACGTCTTTCATCCGGGTTGCGGATCAATTCCGCCAAGGATGACGCAGCGGGCATGACCATCTCCACCCGCATGACGGCGCAGATCCGTGGGATCAATCAGGCGGCGCGCAACGCCAACGACGCCATCTCCATGGCCCAGGTGGCGGAAGGCGCTCTGGACGAGACCACCAACGCCCTCCAGCGTATTCGGGAACTGGCGGTGCAGGCGGCCAACGACACCCTGGTCGCGGTGGACCGGCTGGCCATTCAGAAAGAGATCAACCAGCTCCTCTCCGAGATCGACCGGATCGCCGTGCAGACGGAATTCAACAATCAGGTCCTGTTGAGCGGTGGATGGGAAACGGCCAAGGTCTTTCATGTGGGCGCGGACGCCGGACAGACCATTCTGGTCAGTGTGATGCGTACCACGACGGTTTCTCTGGTCTCCGTGGCCGCGGGCGCCACAGCGGGTGTCAGCACCCAGGGGAGCGCCAACAAGACCATCAGCCGGGTGGATTCCGCCCTGGATTCCATCTCCGACATCCGGGCCAGCCTGGGCGCCTATCAGAACCGTTTCGAGGCGGTGATCGCCAATCTGAGCAATGTGTCGGAGAACACCTCTTCGGCCCGCTCCAGAATCACGGACGCGGATATCGCCGCCGAGTCCGCCGCTTTGACCAAGAATTCGATTCTGCAACAGGCTGGCACGGCCATTCTGGCCCAGGCCAACCAACAACCGCAGATCGCGCTGCAACTGTTGAAATAGGCTGGGTAGCCTTGTTGTGTTTCGCAATTCAATGGTTTGTCTCGTTCGGATGGGATCGGGGCGAGACGATCACAAACATAAGGAGGTGCTCAGATGGACAGCGTTGCCAACATTCTTGACTCCAGCGGGTCAAGGGATCGCATGGAGCCGGCGGTGCGCTCCGCCGTCATCGGTCCCCCGGTCCGGTTTCGGGGTGGCGGGTTCGAAAGAAAGTTGCAGGATGCGGAGCAGGCGTTGATGTCAGGCGTGGAGCCACGGCAGGAGGTGCTGCACAAGTCGGTGCTCAAGAGCCTGGCCGAGGAGATCACCCAGTCCCTGACCGGATTCAACAGTTTGCGGTTCAGCATGGACCGGGAGCTCAAGCAGGTGGTGGTCAAGGTGGTGGACCAGGGAACCGAGAACGTCATCCGCCAGATTCCCAGTGATCGCATGGTGGATCTGGTGAAACAGATGCGGGACCTGGAAGGGATGCTCTTCAGCGGCGCCCTGTAGCGAGGACAACGAAAGACGGCGACAGAAGCGATGCTTTGTCGCCGTCTTTTGTTTTCCGGTGCGGATGAACGCTTGACAAGGCCGGGAAAAAAAGATCAAATCGCGAAAAGTTGGATACCCTCATTTCAGGAGTTTTCCCATGAGCATGGAACAGAATCCGGAACCAAAAGAAGCCGTGGCCGACCAGCCGGAAGCCACCGATCGGCGCGAGGCCATTCTGAAAATGGGGCGCTATGCCGCCTACACCGCTCCCGTCATTTTGACCCTGCTCGCCGCCAAAGATGCCCAGTCCGCCCCGGCGTCCTGACCGACCTTGAAGCAGGCCCGACTGCTTCGCCTGCTTGGTCGCTCCCTGGGAACCACAGCCAGCAGCGCGCGCGCATGGTCGCTCCTGGCCAAAGCGGGGGAGATCCCCTGGGAGGAGGTGGTGTACCATGCCAGTCGCCTCGCCATCACCCCAAGCCTGGCCGTGGTCTGGCGTCGGAACGGTCTCTGGTCCGTCACGCCCGAGGCGCTGCGGGAATATCTGGACGCCACCATCGAGCTCAATCGGGAGCGGAACCACTGGATACTGCGGCATCTGGAAACCGTCGGCAGCGCCTTGAACCGGGTCGGCCTCGAACCCCTTCTGATGAAGGGCCTCTCCCATCTGGTGGATGGCCTGTTTGT
>LNQR01000016.1 GCA_001541255.1 Candidatus Magnetominusculus xianensis | reverse complement strand
AGTTCGGTAAAAGGCGTCCCCGGCGCGACCCCTGCATCTGGATCACCAACCTGGGGGTCGTACAAATAATCGCAGACGGCACAGAGCCATTGTTGCGTCATGGTGTCTTGTCCTTAAAAAAAGAAATCATTTGCTAAACAATAACACAAAGTTGCTAAAGATCTCCCGGTGAAAATGGTGCATCATTTCGTCGCGCATGATCTTAAGGGCAGCAAACGGCGACATGGCCTCCTTGTAAGAGCGCTTGGCGGTCAAGGCGTCGTAGACGTCAGCAATGCAACAGATGCGGCCATAGACATGGATCTGATCCCCCTTGAGCCGCAGGGGGTAACCGGTACCGTCATCCCGTTCGTGATGCTGCATGGCGACGATGCGGCATTCCTCACTCAACTGGCTCGTCTCCTGCAAAATTTTATAGCTTTGATAGGGGTGAATGCGCATACGCCGCATCTCGTACTCATCCAGACGGCTGGGTTTGTTGAGAATCTGTTCGGGAACACGCACCTTGCCCAAATCGTGTAAGAAAAATCCGGCACCTAACTCACGCATGTCATGGCTGGTCTCACCTTGAAACAACTTTTTGGCTAGACAGATGGAAAGGGTACCGACATTGACCGAGTGGGTGTATGTATAAAAATCATGCTGGGTGACCTTAATCAGAGCGTTGGCGGCCTCTTCATCAGCCAGTACCATGTCGACCAGCGAAGCGACCACCTCTTTGGTGTCTCGGATAATCTCGGCTGTGGGACAATCGAACAGATCCTGCATCAACACTCTGGCGGAATGATAAACGGCCAAGGCCTTCTTACCGGGTTCCATGGCTGGATCGGCAGCGGCCAGTTTGACTGTTTCAAGGATCTTTTTGCGGGCCATGGATTTGTCAGGCTGTGGAGGTGCCGACAGTACCTCTGTGGGTGCCTGTTCGCACGCATGAGAGACATCATCGATGGGGGAGGGAATCCAGTGCCTGTCCACATCCACATAGACCTTGGCATAGCGCAACGGCAGGTTACGAATCTGCCGCAACTGTCCGGGATCCATGATAAAAAACTCTTTTTCCAATCCAGTGGCCTCGACCACATCCTGCCGTAGCTTGACATACATGCCGATCTGCAGTGCTTCCACATCAACCAGTTTGTCC
>LNQR01000015.1 GCA_001541255.1 Candidatus Magnetominusculus xianensis | reverse complement strand
TGGGCGCGGTGCAGAACCGCTTCGAGGCGATCATCTCCAATCTGTCCAACGTGGTGGAGAATCTGTCCGCCGCCCGTTCCCGCATCATGGACGCGGACATCGCCAACGAGACCGCCACCCTGACCCGCAATGCCATTTTGCAGCAGGCCGGCACCGCTGTCCTGGCCCAGGCCAATCAGCAGCCCCAACTGGCCCTGCAATTGCTGGGTAAATGACGCGCATGGATTTGTCTGGGGCATGATGCCTTGGCGTTTTCATGCCCCCGATTTTTTTTTATTTGGATTTCGGGTATTTTTCTCACAAGGAAACCATCCAATCGGCCGATAAGCTATTCGGATGGATTGGGTTTTGGATTGCAAGGAACCCGGTCATGAAAGTATCAACAACCATCAATGCGGGACGCCCCATCCTGTCGCTGGGTGATCTGGTGGGCGTTTCGGTGGAGGGAGAGGCGTCGGACACCCTGTTTCTGGAATCCCTGGTGGCCGAGGCCAATCGCACGCTGGAGAGTTTGCACGCCATCAATCTGTTGGTGGAAGGGCAACAGGAGAAGACATCGGTTCGGGTGGCCTACCGGGAGACCCGTCAGGAGATTGGCAGAATCTCCGCGGACGACATCCCGGATCTGGCAAACAGAGTCCGTCAACTGAAGGGCATGCTGCTCGACACCGCCGGAGAGGCGTGACGGGGTGGTCGTCGAAGACAGGCGGATCCAAAGGAGGTTCTCATGGCAGTCGGCAATGTGACATTCGCGGGCATGGCAAGCGGTCTGCCAGCCGATCTCGTGGACAAGTTGTTGGAGGCGCAAAAGACCCGCCTCAAATCCTATGAGCGGGACAAGACCTTCTTCACCAACCAGCAGACCGCCTTCGGCGAGCTGGAAACCCGGATGCTCGCCCTGCAAACCAAGGCCAAGGAGTTGCAGGACACCACGGCCTGGGCGCCCCATACCGTCAGCTCCTCCGACGAGGATCAGGTCACGGTCACCGCCGACTCCACGGCCCAACCCGCGGACCACACCATTCATGTGACCCAGTTGGCCACCTACAACACGGCGGTCATGGATACGGGTGTGGCCACCTCTGCCACCCTGCTGGGGGCGGGGACGTTCACGTTCGAGTACGACGGCAGCACGCAGAACAATCTCGACGGCAACGCGCCCCCTTATCAGTACAGCGTCGCCATCGGGGCGACCGACACCATCAACGATCTCGCCGCCTCCATCAACGCCCTGGATTTCGGGAGCACCGCCTCGGGGTTGAGCGCCAGCGTGCTCAACGACGGCTCCACCTATCGTCTGGTGCTGACCGCCAAAGACGGCGGCACGGTCTATCCCGGCGGCACCAAACGGATCACCAACGTCAGCGCCCTGGGGGGCAGCAACTTCACCGTGAGCACCCCGACCAACGCCCAATTGACCATCGACGGGGTCGCGGTCTCCAGTCCCACCAATCAGGTGTCCGACGCCCTCACCGGCGTGACCCTCAACCTGAAACAGCTCACCGGAGCGGCCGGGGTCACGGTCTCCATCCAGAACGACAAGTCGGCGCTCAAGACCACGCTGAACAGCTTTGTGGACTCCTTCAACGAGGTGATCGATTATGTCAATCAGCACAAAACCGATACCCTCTCGGGAGAATCCCTGGCCAGAAGCGTCATCTCCCAGATGCGGAACGTGCTCAACACCCAGACCCAGACGGCGGCCAATACCCCGCTGACCCCCTTTTCCACCTTGT
>LNQR01000014.1 GCA_001541255.1 Candidatus Magnetominusculus xianensis | reverse complement strand
TATCACGGCTTGTATGCGCAAGCTATTAACTATTCTTAACAGCATCGTCAAAACGGGGGCTCCATGGCAATTCAACTATTCTTAAAAAAATCTTGACAACACGGTTGCTATATCGGAACTTGGGGAAACTATTATTCTTGACAGGAAGTAAGAGAAAAATGTTTAATAGACCTTAGATATGGAGTTGCGTAAAGGCGCGTAGCTCAGTGGTTAGAGCGCTACCTTGACACGGTAGAGGTCGGGGGTTCGATACCCCCCGTGCCTATTCCTTTACTCATTGATATTAAAGGGTTATTTAGGATTTATCCCCCAGATAAGTGTGTCCGGGTTGTATTCGGAACCGTTTCTCCAAACGGTAGAACTTTACCCCTCTTATTCACCACTTTTCTCAGCCTCGTAAGCCTCTTGTTATATATTATCAGGCAGTTTTGCAATTCTTGTTTTGGGCTGGTTTTGGGGTAAGTGCTTGTATTATATAGGTAATATTGGGCTATGGATGTATCAGGCGGTTTTGCAAAAAAGTATCGGGAATGCCGTTTCTTTAGCGTTTTTAGGTCTTTCTATGACTAAGTCAAGGATTTTTCTTAGTCAATAGCGTCAATATTCTGACACTGTTAGTCGATAGGGCCGGTTGTCTGAAGTCTGATTCTTTGTCTTATTCTTCAGTCGATATGATGTTCAATACGGCTATGCTTGTCATACCTGAAGCGCTTGTCTGGACTTCCTGAAGTACCTTTACCGTGATCTCTTTCTTTTGCATATTCTCAAGAATATCAAGCAGGTCTGTTCGGCCTAATGACTTAAACGAATAGTATCCTTCCGGTATCTCCTGCCCATCAAATACTATCCGCTTTCCTTTCCTGCTATATTTATCATATCGGTAGATGTCGCATCTAATACTAAAAACATCATCCAACAGCTTAGTCGTCGAGGAAAACAGCCTTTTGTCGTCTTCGGTAAGCTCTATCCCGTCTCCATTCTTGTCAACCGCCGTTATTGTGTCAATTCTCTCAGGAATTACTAATGACGCAAGCCTGTTGAAATGTCCCTCTGTGGTATTGATAAAGAGAGACACAGGTTTACTAATGTTTATAGTGCCGGTGTTATTAGCGATTAAGATAACTTCATTATTACTACCGTCAATATCCACCATCGGCGTTACCCCTTTTTCCTTGAATTTGAACACCAGCTTAAAGAAATCATAACCATATTTTACTATTTTCCACAAGTCCCGAGAGTATCACCTAAAGATAGATAGTAATTCATTAATATTTCCATTAACTCTAAATCTTGCGAACAGGCGCATACTCACCTCCATCATAT
>LNQR01000013.1 GCA_001541255.1 Candidatus Magnetominusculus xianensis | reverse complement strand
GCAGGATTGTTATTACCGCCAACAACAGGGCTAACCAACTACCCCTCTTCCCATACTGACCGCCACCAAATTTTTCGGGGGAACTCCTGGTTTATCACAGGGAATACCGGCACTTTACAGTAAACTGCCTGACATGATAATGTATAGCACATATGAGATTTAAACTTTGGCATAGAATTTTCTTAAGTATCATTGTCCCAGTGTTGGTAACTGTCGTTATATTTCTGTACCAAATCAACAAGTTTAAAACAATCTTTCAGCAAATCATGCTCATGGAGGCAGCCGACGATATAAACACAACACTGCTTGAACTGAGGAGATACGAAAAAAACATCCTCCTGTTCCACGAAGAGGTAAACACTATACTGTTCTATGAAAACCTCAGAAACCTGAAAAGGAAAGTGCTTACCATTGAAATGGTACTTGTCGGGGCTGTCGGAAGGGAGGATTACATGGAACTGCAAAAGAAACTATCTGACTATGAAGCCTCTGCAAATCAGCTTTCTGACAACACGCCGGACAAACTGTCCATAATAAAAAATATGCGTGCTTCTGCAAGGACTATCGAGACAATACTTTATGATTTCAAGATTAAGGAAAGACGGAAAATTGAGGTATCAATCTCGGAGATAGAACACAACCTTATTATTACAATCATACTGCTCCTTGCCGCCGCTACAACATCTGGATACTTGTTATCGAAAAAGGTCATAACCGTTATAAAGAAAATTGAAAGGTCATTTAAAAAACTCTCAAGGGGAGAGTTTGAAAATATCTACGACATCGAAGCGCCAGAGGAGATTGCTATTTTAATAGAAGTCTATAACCTGACGATAATAAGACTTAAGAAGTATAAAGCCGAACTTGATAAAACACTCAACTCACTTGAAGATGCAAACAGAGAACTAATTGAAAAACAAGAGACCATAATCGAATCGAAAAAGGCATCAGCCATGAGACTAATAGCCTCTGAAATAGCCCACGAGATAAACAATCCCCTGTCATCAGTCACCCTGATGCTTGGAATGTTTTACGAAGAAATAGATGATGCAGACCCCAAAAAGGAAGATATCAGGTTTATATTAAAGGAAATCAACCGCTGCCAGGATGTAATAAGAAAACTTACAGACTACGCAAGAAAAGAACCGTTAAGGTTGGCTCCGGTAAATATCAGCGAGTTAATTAAGGAAGTAGCAGCAGTTGCACTGAAACAAAACATCAGTAGGGGTGTCAATCTTATCACGTCCACCTTGGATTTACCAGAGATAATAACCATTGACCGATCGTTAATATACAATGCCCTGTTTAACATAATCTCAAACGCCTTTGAATCAGTACCCTCAGGCGGAAGCATAGAGATAAGCGCATCTGCCTATAGCGAAGACAACTTCGCAGTGATAACAATAAGCGACACCGGCATAGGAATCCCTGACGAGTATATTGGGAGAATATTTGATCCCTTTTTTACGACAAAAAAGGAACAGGGTGGAAGCGGCCTCGGACTGGCTATCACAAGAAAAATAATCGAAAGCCATCATGGTCTTATTAGTGTATCAACTAATACTGAAAAAGGGACGGTATTTAAGATAAAGCTGCCCATAGACCAACCCAATGTTTTAACTCAACCTACAGGAATAGAGTTGTGATAAGAATTCTTGTCGTGGACGATGAGATAGGGATTTGCCGCTCCCTTGAGATGCTGTTTAAAAAAGAAGGCTATGAGGTTACAACAGCTCATACAGGTTCTGTGGCAATCCCCATAATAACTGAGCGGGATTTCGAGATAATTTTTACCGACCTGAAACTGCCGGACACAAGTGGCCTCGACATAATCAAACACGCAAAAGAACGCCTCCCTTCATGCCAGATTATCGTAATAACGGGTTTTGCAAGTATTGAGACGGCTGTTGAGGCAATTAAAAGCGGCGCCTATGACTATCTGACAAAACCCCTATCCATCGACAAGGTAAGAATCATATGCAAAAACGCCATCGAAAAGATAACCCTTACTGACGAGATCAACCACCTCAGACATGAACTCTACCACTCATTTGGATTTGAAAACATCATCGGTAAAAGCCAGCTTATTCAGGACGTATTTAAGATAATCAGACAAACAGCGGCAAGCGACAGCAACGTCCTGATAACCGGAGAATCAGGCACTGGAAAGGAACTTGTAGCACGAGCCATCCACTACAACTCACAAAGGCGTGGAAACCACTTTGTCGCGGTAAACTGCGGGGCAATATCACGGGAACTCATCGAGGCAGAGCTGTTTGGCTATGTGAAGGGTGCATTCACAGGTGCGGTAAGGGACAAGACCGGGTTTTTGGAACTTTCCTCTGGCGGGACACTATTTCTTGATGAAATTGGGGAGACCACCCCGGACTTTCAAGTAAAACTCCTGAGGGTGTTGCAGGAGGGAGAATTTAACAAAGTAGGCAGTCCGCACACGACAAAGATAAATACCAGGGTCATCGCGGCAACAAACCGGATTCTTGAGAAGGCGATGTCTGAAGGGACATTCAGAGAAGACTTGTTTTACAGATTGAATGTTATTTCGATTCAGATACCCCCGCTTCGGCAGAGGCGTCAGGACATACCGCTTTTGGCCGTACACTTTCTATCAAAATATGCCGGAAAGCGCACTGACAAGCATATCACAGAACTCTCCCCGGAGGCTATTGACACGCTCTCAAGCTATGACTTTCCGGGCAACGTCAGGGAACTGGAAAACGCAATAGAGTACTGTGTAACCTTCGCACATGGGTCGGTTGTTACCGTTGATGACCTTCCAAAATCGATAAAGGGCACGAAGATAAGACCAGCGCAGCCTGAATCGGCAAAACCACTGAAAGCCGCCCTATACGAATTTGAAAAAACACTGCTTACAGCGGCCCTAAAAGAAAGCAGCGGCAACATTTCCCAGGCGGCAAGACTGCTTGACATCCACCGCCAAAGCCTCCAGCAAAAGATTAAGGATTTTAATATAAACATAGATGTGTTTAAAGGTTAGACTGTAGTTATGATTGAGATGTCATGAAGTACGTTCACTGGCTGTGATCCGCGTTTGCCCTGATGTGGGTTGATAGGGCAAACGCATTAGAAGCTTGCAACAGAGATTTCCTCGTGTTTTCAGCATGATAAACGTATTTGAAAAATTCAATAGCCATTTCATCCTCTGGAAAACGGGAATCCAGGATGTTGCAGGTACTAAAGAGCTACAGCATTTTGCAATTGGCTCTATGGTGAAGTGATACTTTAGCTTGCTTCACCGTTACCAACATATGTGTTAATATTGACCGTGTTGTATAAACTTCAGCGAAACATCCATTCTGTTTTCGATTTCTTTCAGCTCGTTGTGGATGCTCTTGAGTACCACGTCAAAGGTCTTAAGGTGTGGCAGCTTTTCGGCCTTTTTCTTTGATATTTCACTTACGCCATCTTCCATTCCTTTAAGTTTGTTTATAACGAGAGCCTTTTCCTTATTTATATCGGAGAGTTCTTCTTCAAGATGTCCCTTAAGCGTAAGGCAGTTATTTACGTCTCCTGTGACACCCTTTGTGCTGAACTGCAGACCGTTAATATCATCAATTAACTGTTCTTTTTTGTCGGCAAGGCGCTCTATTGAATCCCAAAAACCCTTAGACCTGTACTCATTTGATTTGATTTCACTTTCTGTAACTGATATAACGATATCCATCCCCCGGAGTTCGGAGTTTAACGCTTCAATATTATCTTTAAGCCCATTAGATTCGTCCATCAGAGCGGCCTTTGTCTCTTTCAATTGGCGCACTGTGCGAATAAGTTCTTTTATCTCGTTATACAGTTCTACGTCAGTCTCTTTAGCGGTTTTAGTGATTGTCCCATCGATTTCCATTTAACACCTCCTGTGTCGTAATATAACACAACGCCAGCGATTAGCGCTATATTTTTTAAGCCGTGAGGATAGGGTAAACACTCTGATGAACTGCATTTAGCTGTACTTAACCACAGCCCATGAATCAACTTGTCAATCCCGATGTCTGAGCCGCATTCGCCTGTACGGTTCGGAGGGAGGGGAAGGCGAAACCTTCCGAGGATGAATGTGGCAATATAGTCAAGGACACCCGTGAATACGCTACATTTCGTTCTAATCTAAGAGGTTGTCCGCAGGATATTTTTCTTAACCAACAATGTCTAAATGCCTGAGCCGAAACGCTGCCCCCAGTGACATGGCAATCTCACAGCACTTTTCTATGTCCACACCAGGGGCATCGACTGCCGTTGCCGTAACTTCAGGGATGTTGTCCTTTGCTGCGGCAATGAA
Organism: Candidatus Magnetominusculus xianensis; assembly: GCA_001541255.1. GTDB lineage: Bacteria > Nitrospirota > Thermodesulfovibrionia > Thermodesulfovibrionales > Magnetobacteriaceae > Magnetominusculus > Magnetominusculus xianensis. The sequence goes on along the minus strand of LNQR01000013.1, from coordinate 36 downwards.
CTTCAACACTGCCTCGTATGCACCCTCAAATGGGGG
>LNQR01000012.1 GCA_001541255.1 Candidatus Magnetominusculus xianensis | reverse complement strand
TGAACCTCCATGTTATTGTAGATATATATCTACAATAACATGGCCAAATAAAAAGCTCAACACCTTATCCCATTTTTTTGACGCAGACCCAAACATTAGCGTGTCATTTATAGAATAAAATATATTATAATAGGATCAGGTATGATAATGATCAACGGAGGTTAAGATGGGTTTACTTGGACACGATTTTTTGAAAGAACTACGCCTGAATGAGGGATATTCATTGGACGCGTTATCGAAAAGAACTGGTTTGTCACCATCGCATATTAAAAAGATTGAGGACGGTCAGAGTATGCCTGGCGTGGACACGCTTTTCGATTTGTGTAAGGGTCTCAATATAACTATTTATGATTTTTTCGAACACATAGGTGTAAGTTTATACAGATCACCAAATATCATAATCGCTCCTACTCCCTCAGAAGAGCGTAGGAAAACTCGTGGAGTGGCGGTGCAGGGATTTGAACCCCGGACACTGCGGATATGAGCCGCATGCTCTGACCAACTGAGCTACACCGCCAATGGCCTCAATCTGCTTATTATAACAAATCCCCATCAATTAATAACAGATGGCTAATCTCCTCATTCGAATATTTATTAATATCCCTATTGCGATATAATTAGTTATCAGCGTTGTCCCCCCATAGCTCATAAACGGTATAGGTACTCCTACTACCGGCATCATTCCAAGTACCATACCCATATTAATAAAAAAATACTGGAATAACATAAACGTTAACCCCAGCGCAAGGTACCGCCCAAACTCATCCTTTGACCTCAACGCCGTAGATATACCACGCAGAAATAACAACAGGTATAACGCAATTATTACCGCGCTTCCCACAAAACCCCATTCCTCGGCAAAGATACAGTATATGAAGTCCGTATGTTTCTCAGGCAAAAATCTAAGCGGCCCCTGAGTGCCTTTCAGATATCCTCGTCCAAATACCTGCCCCGAACCTATAGTTATTTTTGACTGCTCTACCTGATACCCTATTCCCCTGGGGTCGGCCTCGGGTTCGATAAAGGCAACTATTCTTTTCTTTTGATAGTCTTTTAAGTGTTTCCATATAAGATTGCCAGCAACAGGCGGTACCGCAATGGCAACTATTATCAGTGTTATCATCAATTTCTTTTCTATTTTTTTTGCAATTGCAAGGAAAAAAAATGTCGATAACAAGACTAAACTTGTTCCCAAGTGAGGTTGTTTAAGGATAAGTACAAACGGTATAAGGCCAAATACCAACAACGATATTAAAAATGTCCTTCTTGTCAGTAGACCATCTATTGTGCTTAAATATTTCGACACGCCTACTATTAACAATATACGAAACAGCTCCGACGGCTGAAAAGAAACCGGCCCTAACTCAAGCCACCTCTGCGCCCCCATTCCACGCTTGCCAGCATACAGCACGATGACAAGCATCACAAGCCCTGCAATATATAATATATACCCTGATTTCCTTAACCAATTGTAATCATACACAGCAGCCGCTAACAACGCCGCCAATCCTACTATTATCCATACTATCTGCTTAATATAGTAATTTGGCTGTACGGTGGTTATTATCGGCCTGGTTGCACTGTATATCGTCATCACCCCAATTATGCTGATAGCCAGAAGCAGCGCCAACATATACCAGTCGAACAGTTTCAGATACTTTCTGTTTATCTGCACAAACCACATGTTTATTTATTGGCCTTGCCTTTGAAATATGCCTCAATCACTTCTTTTGCTATTGGGGCGGCAGTGCTGCCACCATGACCACCGTGTTCAACTATTACGGCCACAGCTATTTCTGGATTGGACGAAGGCGCGTAGGCAATAAACCATGCGTGGTCTCTGAATCGTGCCTTTTGTTTTTCACTCTTAAGCCTGCCAGCAATAACCTGTGCCGTGCCGGTTTTGCCTGATATTTTGACTACACTGCTTTTGGCATCTTTTCCCGTGCCTCTTTCTTCATTTACAACTGCATACATGGTGTTTTTCACTACATCGAATGATTCAGGACGTATGTTAAGCCTCTTTGCCATGTTATTGTTAATATTTCCATCCTTAAGCATCGTAGTCGGCATTATCACGCCCTCGTTTGCTATCATTGCCGTCATCTGCGCCACTTGTGCCGGTGTTACTGACACGTAGCCCTGCCCAATGGACGCGCTTAGTGTCTCACCTAAAAACCATTGTCTTTTCTCCGGCTTTTTTTTCCACTTTGCAGAAGGCATTGTGCCGTCTTTCTCATCCACCCCATGCCTTAGCCCTAAGCCTGTACTCGTCCCCAGACCAAACATCCTGGCGTATTTCTCTATTCTTTCTACACCTAACCTTCTACCAATTTCGTAATAAAACACATCGCATGACTCTATCATCGCCTTGTGAAAACTCACATCTCCATGAGTTTTCCAGCAGCCAAAAGAGTATTTTCCAAACTCAAGCGAGCCCTTACACTGAGTACCTGAGTTGACATCAGTAATACCTTCCTCCAGAGCGGCTATCGCTACGACAGGTTTAAATACCGAACCCGGCGGGTATGCGCTCTGTAAGGCCCTGTTCAGAAGCGGATGCCTTTTGTCATTATGCATGGCCTTCCACTTGTCTGTCTCTATTCCCATGACAAAGTCATTGGGGTCAAAAGTTGGCAGACTGACCAGCGCCAGTACCTCGCCATTTCTCGTGTTTACCACTACCATTGAACCAATTTTCCCTTTAAATGCCTTCTCTGCGGCCTCTTGCAGCCCTATATCTATACTCAAGGTTATATCGTTTCCCATCTTCGGCTTTGTCTGCCCGATGAGTTTTAATTGTCTGCCGAGGGCGTCTACCTCAATTATCTTCTCCCCTGCAGAACCACGCAGCTCTTTATCATAAAACTCCTCTGCCGCCCACTGCCCGACAAATGTCTCAGGGGTTATGTTGTCATAATCCGCACTTTGCATTTGCCTGAGCGTCATTCTCCCTATATATCCAATAGCGTGCGAGCCAATGCTGTTAAATAAATAGTGTCTGGTGAGATTCGGCTCGACCATTAGCCCTGGGAAATCTGACCTCCTTGCCTCTATAGCGGCTACATCCTTAAACGTCAGACCCTCTTTCAACACTATGGACTTAAACCTGTAGCTCTCTCCCTTTTTCAGCTTGGCGATCAGTTTTTTTTCGTCGAGATTAAGCAGCGCTGACAGACCGGCAGTGTCTATATTTTTTGTTTCCGGTGTCAGCGAGGCATAATATGAGGATTCATTTTTCACTAGCGGCACATGGTTTCTGTCATAGATTATTCCCCGCGCTGCAGGCAGCGTTATTACCCTTATCTTGTTTGAGTTGGCAGCCTCTCTGTATTGGTCACCTTTTAGTATTTGCAGTTGGTATATCCTCAGCACCAGCGTAAAAAACAACAGCATCACAATAAATATCGTCAGGCTCGAGTACTTTTCAAAATATTCCTTATTCATCTCTTTCTCTTATTACAAAATACCCTATAACGGCATTTATAACGGCCTGATATAATGTAATATTGACAGCATAAACTATTTCAGCCGGCTTTGTATCAAACAGTGTGAGAGAATAATAGACAATAAAATTATCTGCTACGGTAAAGGCAAAGCACAGAATCGCATTTAACAACGACGTGAGATTAAATATCCCTGTCTGAAAAAAATACGCCATAAAAATAAGCGTACCCTTTGAAAGTATATTTGGCCCCAAAATCTTTAAGGCAATACTATCCAGCAAAAGCCCAATAATAAATGCCCACAGGACTGCCTTCCTCGTATCCCATCGTATCCCTATATAATAGACCAGCACCACCATGACGTTTACCCTGTATACTCTGCTTTCATCTATCACAACGGCCAGCGCTACAAGGGTAATCCATAGAATGTTCTCTTTGAGCCACTTCATTTACATGTCCCGGCTGCGGGTTATAACCATGACCTCGTCGATTTTTTGTGGATTTGCAAAGAGGGCTACTTTTACATCCTGCTCAAACATTGTAGGGTTTTTCTCACTCGATATCACCTTACCTACCGGAACACCTGCCGGATACAACGAATCTAACCCTGATGTAATTATTATATCTCCGACTGCTGTTTTTTCCATATCCACACCGTGTTTTAGATTGCAGTAGTCCTCTCCCACGCCAACCAGGATTGCCTCGGTTCTGTTGTCCTGAGACTTCACAGCAGCAGAGGAGCTTACGTCTGTCAGCAGCAGCACTATGGAGTGATGGGCATCCGCCCTTTTTATCTTCCCAATCAACCCCTGTACTGTTCGCACGGTCATGTCTTTTGTTACACCGTCTTTATATCCCTTATTTATTTCCAGGGTCTGTGCCCACATGTCAGGATTTTTTAGGATCACCTTTGCAGTGGTCACATATTCGGGCACCTGCTGTTTCAAGTCCAGCAGTTGTCTCAGACGGGCATTTTCTATTATAGTCTCTTCATACTCCTGTTTTTTTAACAGTAATATATCAAGTTCTTTTTTCAGTTGTTCGTTTTGCCTTTCAAGATTAAGTGCGACAACAAACGGTCTTTTAATATAATATATAAGAGATGTTACGGCCTCGTTTATATAATTCAACGGGTAACGAATAAAAAAAAGCGGCTGGAGCGGCCCCTTAATACTCTGTATCGACATGAGCGAAATGCAAAAAAACAAGTAGACTAAGAACAGTGCCTGGCTCCTTTTAGTCATCAACCAACGGCAATCCTCTTTAACAGCGCCAGGTCCTCAAGCATCTTGCCAACTCCCATTACCACCGCAGTAAGAGGACTATCTGTCACCACAACAGGCAGCCTTGTTTCCTGTCTGATTAAGGCATCGATTCCTTTTAACAGTGCGCCTCCGCCTGCGAGAACTATGCCGTTGTCCACTATGTCTGAGGCCAGCTCAGGCGGGGTGTTCTCAAGGGCTGTCTTTATTGTGCTTACTATTAGACTTACCGGTTCAGCAAGGGTCTCTCTTATCTCGTCTTCTCTTATTCTTACGGACTTTGGAATGCCGGAGATGAGGTCTCTGCCGTTTGCGTCATATGTGCGGTCTTCGTCGAGTTTAAAGGCCGAGCCTATCTCTATTTTAATCTGCTCTGACGTCCTGTCCCCTATTAAAAAACTATATTTCTCCTTTACATAGGCCACGATTTTCTCGTCCATTGTATCGCCGCCCACTTTTACCGCCTTGCTGTAAACAATGCCGTCCATCGATATGACAGCAACGTCTGTGGTGCCGCCACCGATGTCAACTATCATATTGCCATATGGCTCGTCAATCGGCAGCCCTACCCCTACGGCAGCCGCCATTGTCTCTTCTATCAGATATACCTCGCGCGCCCCTGATGCCTCTGCCGCCTCTTTTACGGCACGCTGCTCAACAAGGGTTATCTGAGACGGTACGCCTATGATTACCCTTGGAGATACGAAACTCTTTCTGTTGTGTGCCTTTTTGATAAAATACTTCAACATCTCACCGGCTGCGTTAAAGTCTGCTATTACGCCGTCTTTCATCGGCCTTATGGTCATTATATTGGCCGGGGTCTTACCAAGCATTCTCTTTGCCTCCGCCCCCACTGCCACTACTTTTTTTGTATCCATTCTCATTACTACTACAGATGGCTCATTACACACTATGCCCTTGCCCTTGGCATATACCAGCGTATTGGCAGTTCCTAAATCTATAGCTAAATCATTAGAGAACAACCCTAAGAGTTTGCTAAAAATCATCCTTCCTCCTTAAAGACTATCTCAACTACCTTTGTTTTTGCCAGCTCATCTCCAATTCTCATCCTATTGGCACTGCCAATCATTATAATGAATTCTATGCCCGCAAATGCAATAAAAAAAAACCAGCCCACAAAAAGCGGTAATTTCCACAGGACAAGGGCAAGGGCAATAGTGCTGTTTCTCAGTATTGAACAGTGTGCAGGAGATACCATATCCCCACGCAGGGATTTGACCTCCATACCCATCAGCTTTTTCCCAATGCTTGCCCTTTTGTACAAACTGTCTCCTACTAATATAAATATCACAGCCGCATAAAACCCTGCCTTTGGCAGCAGTTCCATCATCAGCAGACACAGCACAAGGTCTATTGCCTTGGCAAGGACACGCGGCAGAATACCGGCAGTTATCTCCACTTTACCCATAGAAAATAGTAACAGATAAGCGCTTGAATTTTCAATGAATTACATCAGGCTCTGTCATTTCTGCCATAAAATATATTTCTGCCCAAAAAAAACCTTGCGATACTAACCTGAATGTAGTAAAATTAGACTTCTGTTACATCTGCCGTTTTGCAAACAGCGGCTTTCATAAGACAAAATTATTGGGGGGCAGCACTTAGAAATGGATACATATACTGGCATAAAATTAACACCGAATGGCCTTAAGGTTCTGCAAAAACGCTATCTCAGGAAGAACGAGCAGGGTGTGGTCAGCGAAACCCCTGACGATCTGCTCAGAAGGGTAGCAAAGGCCATTGCCGCAGCAGACCTGAACTATGGGAAGAGTTTTACTGACCTTGACGCGCTGGAGAGGGAGTTTTACGAGATGATTACCGCCCTGGACTTCCTGCCAAACAGCCCGACGCTTATGAACGCAGGGCGAAGGCTTGGGCAGTTGAGCGCCTGCTTTGTGCTTCCTGTTGGTGATTCGATGGAGAGTATTTTTGAGGCTGTTAAAAATGCCGCTATGATTCACAAGTCCGGCGGTGGGACGGGCTTTAGTTTTTCATCGCTGCGCCCAAAAGGTGATGTAGTCGGCTCTACAAAGGGCATATCCAGCGGGCCGGTGTCCTTTATGGCAGTCTTTGACACCGCAACTGAGGCCGTTAAACAAGGCGGCACACGCCGGGGCGCTAACATGGCCATTCTCAGCGTAGACCACCCGGACATCATAGACTTTATCACGTGCAAGTCCAACAGCACAAAACTAAATAATTTCAATATATCAGCAGCGCTGACAACGAAATTTATTGAGGCCGTTAACTCAAACTCAGAATATGAGCTTATAAATCCTCGCGGGGGCACCGGCACCGGCAAACTTGACGCCGCGTATGTGTTTGACTTAATTGTAAAACACGCATGGGAAAACGGAGAGCCAGGCATCATATTCATAGACAAAATGAACGAATCAAATCCAACGCCGCTTGTCGGCAGGATTGACGCCACAAACCCGTGCGGAGAGCAGCCGCTCCTGCCCTTTGAATCTTGCAATCTTGGTTCTATAAACCTCTCTAATATGGCGGTCAGGCGCGATGGCGGCATGACCGTAGATTGGGATAAATTGAAGGCCGTAACACACAAGGCCGTCCACTTTCTTGACAACGTAATAGACTTAAACAAGTATCCCCTTGATAAAATCGAAGAGATGACCAAGTCTAACAGGAAAATAGGCCTCGGCGTCATGGGCTGGGCAGATATGCTGATTCAGCTCGAGATTCCCTATGGCAGTGAAAAGTCCCTTGAGCTGGCTGAGCAGTTGATGAGGTATATTCGTGATGAAGGGCGTGCTGCCTCAGAGGGGCTTGCCTTGTTGCGCGGTACATTTCCAAATTATGCGGGCAGCGTATATGACGGCAACCTAAAACTGAGAAACGCGACTATCACAACAATTGCCCCAACCGGGACTTTGTCCATTATCGCGGGATGTTCTTCGGGCATAGAGCCTCTCTTTGCAGTTTCTTATGTAAGAACCGTTATGGAAGGGACAAAACTTATAGAGGTCAATCCCCATTTTGAGAGGATTGCCAGAGAGCGGGGGTTTTACACCCCTGAGCTTATGGAAGAGATAGCCCACAGTCATTGTTTGTCCGACGTAAAGTCGGTACCCGCAGATGTGGCAGCGCTGTTTAAGACAGCACATGATATATCACCAGAGGAGCATATACGAATGCAGGCAGCGTTTCAGAAATATGTCGACAATGCCGTCTCAAAGACGGTTAATTTTCGTAACAGCGCCACAATAGATGACGTAAAGAAGGTCTATATGCTGGCCAGCCAGCTCAACTGCAAGGGCGTTACCGTGTACAGAGACGGCTCAAGAGACGGACAGGTACTTGCAGTTACCCCATCTGGAAACGCTGAGACCGGCTCGGGAAGCAGAAGCTGTACGTCTGGTTCTATTCAAACTGTCCAGGCGGTCCAGGCGGCCCAATCGCCTCAATCTCTCTCGAACATAAAAATTGTACCCAAAAAGCGTCCCAGGGTCATAAAAGGTACAACAGAAGCGACACTTACCGGCTGCGGCAACCTCTACGTCACTATTAATGAAGATGAAAACGGGATGCCCTTTGAGGTGTTTAATCACATAGGAAAGGCCGGCGGCTGTGCCGCAAGCCAATCAGAGGCAATTGGAAGGCTTGTATCGCTTGCCCTCAGGTGTAATATAAGCCCGGATGAGATTATCACGCAA
>LNQR01000011.1 GCA_001541255.1 Candidatus Magnetominusculus xianensis | reverse complement strand
GCCAATCTTTTTGGAGCCAATCTTGAAAGAGCCAGTCTTTCTGGAGCCAATTTTTCTTTAGCCAATCTTGAAGAAGCCAATCTTGAAAGAACCAATTTTTCTGGAGCCAATCTTTTTGGAGCCAATCTTGAAAGAACCAATCTTTCTGGAGCCAATCTTTCTGGAGCCAGTCTTGAAAGAGCCAATCTTGAAAGAACCAATCTTTCTGGAACCAATCTTGAAGAAGCCAATCTTGAAAGAACCAATTTTTCTGGAGCCAATCTTTTTGGAGCCAATCTTTTTGGAGCCAATCTTTCTGGAGCCAATCTTTCTGGAGCCAACCTTGAAAGAGCCAGTCTTGAAGAAGCCAATCTTGAAAGAACCAATTTTTCTGGAGCCAATCTTTCTGGAGCCAATCTTTCTTTAGCCAATCTTTCTTTCGCCGATCTTAAAGAAGCCAATTTTAAAGGAGCCAATCGTACCGGAATGATCTATGATGGGGCGAACATTGATGGTGTGATTTGGGACTAATAAATTTTATTAATCAAGGTATGGTTTGCAGCCAAACTAAAACTCCAATATGACATGTTCTACCATATGTTTGGTTGAGTTTATAAAAATACGGAGGGCTTATGAAAGGATTATTGCTGGTCATTACCGCTGTCTTAGTTTTGTTGTTGTCACAAGCTGCCTTTGCCTGTACGGATATTCAGTTGACCGCTAAGGACGGTACGGTACTTGTGGGAAGGACACTTGAGTGGGAGGGAGTGTTAAAGAATGCCGCAGACGGCACCTCTCATATATACAGCCAGTTTGACTTTGCACTACGCGCCTGGCCTCTTGGCAACAAGATTACAAGCCTCAAGCCTGACGGCACAAAAGGGGCAAGCTGGAGTGCGAAATATGCCTATTTCGGGTTTGTCGGCAATAAAACCTCTGCCGATGTGTCAGACGGGCAAAACAGTGCAGGACTGTCATTAGAGATGCTCTATTTCCCTGGATACGCAGAGTACCAGGATGTCAAACCCGGTGATACTAATGTAATAGCTACAGATGATTTTGGTTCATGGCTGCTTGGCAATTTCGACAGCGTTGATGACATTAAACGACAACTGCCAAAGATGATAGTGTGGGGTAAGCCCAATGCGGCGATGGCTAATCAAATCCCTCAGTTCCACTTTGTAGTTCATGACAAAAACGGCAAGAGCATCATCATAGAATACGTAAAGAAACAACTACATATCTATGATAACACCGCACTTGTCCTGACAAACAGTCCCGACTACGCATGGATGACCAGCAATCTCAGTAACTATATAAATCTATCTCCTGACAATGTCGTCAGGACATTTGGCGCTTTAAAACCCTTTGGACAGGGTACCGGCATGATTGGGATTCCCTGGAGATTACACCCCTCCTTCGCGGTTTGTAAAGGCCGCTTACCTTGTTTTTTACGCAAAACAACCGGATACGGCAATGGAAGGCGTCCGCTCTGTTATTCATATACTGAACAACGTAGACATACCTTTTGGTTCTGTGAGGGAGAAGACACCAGATGGAAACTATATCCAGGATTATACGATGTGGAAGGTTGTTAAGGACCTGAAAAATGGCGTCTGGTACCTTGACACCTATGAAAATGCAGGCAGTATTATTAAAATCGACCTGAAGGAGGTCTTTGCAAACCCTGACCGCTATATGAAACCTGTTGGGCTGTCTGATATTCCCTACCCCGGTGTGCCGACAATCAATGATTTACTTAAAAATTAGCTGCCGCAGTTTAGCCCCGGATTGTCCGAACAATCCGGGGTGATATTGTCAGTTACTTGTAACGCCTCCGAGGTTATACCCTATGCTGTCCCAGAAGTTGGTGCAAATTGGATATGTGACGCCTGTTACGGCGCCCTGGGAGTTGCCTTGGAATAAAAATACGCTTGAATTGTTAGAAAAAGCAGGCCATGATGGACTGGAGCCGCCGTTTGGTGTGAGATTTTTTGCAAAATTCGCCCAGAACTGCCCCATCATATTCGCAACCACCTGCTCGGAAGAGGTAAAAGTATGCCCTGTGTCAACAGCCGAATTAAATACAAAGGGCAGCTCTGCCTCATGGCATGTCTGGTAGGAACATTCAGTCACCGTTGGATTCATATTAAACGAAGGAACTACCTCAAAACCATAAGCAAACATGTTTTGGTTTGTTTTGGCAGCATTTTTTAACGCATTCATATTTCCACAGAGGAATATATAGTCGGTGATAAGACTGCTCATCTGAGTAGAAGCTGTCTTGGAGTTACATTTATATCTCGGTTCTTGTTTAATGTCTGAAGCGTAGCTGCCAAACATTACATCAATTATCCCGTTATATTCCAGACAAGTCATATTATCGCCAGCGAATGTCAAATAATGCTCAAACAATGTGCCTTCGTCCCTGTTTATTCCCATGATAGTCGGCTTTGTCAACTTTCCTTTTGAAATTGCTACAATAGGCTCCTGCTCGATTACCGTTCCATCGACTATAGGCGCCCAGGGAAGGACATCGACCAGGCCGTTCATAGTTATTAAGGACAATATGTTTTTATAGTTTAACGAGGCCGTCAGTACATCTGCTACCGACTTTCCTTTAATACATGTGACATTTACAGCCTCATAGTCGGTATTACAGCCGATGGTTTTAACAAAAGCATTACCATATGCCTGAGCCTTGTCCGGTGACCTGTATGGTATTCCAAAGGGATTGCTTTCCATGATGCCTGCCCTGAAAAGCGGCTTACTGTCGGGGGCTGCGCTCAGATGGATACCGACTGACATAGCGCCTGCACTTTCACCGAATATGGTTACTTTTGACGGGTCACCACCGAATTGAGCTATATTGTTTTGTACCCATTTAAGGGCAAGCTGTTGGTCTAAAATCCCGAAATTGCTATTGATGGTTGAACCGTACTTAAGAAATCCAAACACACCAACGCGATAATTGACAGTCACTACAACAACGTTTTGTGAAGAGGCAATGTATGCACCGTCATACAATGGAGATGCAGAGCCTCCAAAAATAAAAGCCCCGCCATATATAAATACCATTACCGGCAGCGACCCGCTTGCGCTGGGGCTTACAGGGGTCCACACATTCAGAGAGAGGCAGTCTTCACTAATATTAGTCTGCCCTGATTGTGGACAATAAGGGCCGAATTCCGTTGCCGCAAATGTACCGTTCCATGTCTGCTTCTGTACAGGAGCTGCCCAACGGTTGCTCCCTGCGGTAGACTCTGCGAAGGGTATCCCTTTATATGAATATGCAGTTGTTCCGCTTGCACTGCTGTTACCGCAAATAGTTCCCTGTACTGTGCTGACAACAACGCCTTGTGAACAACTTGTTGCGGCTATTCCCTGTGAAAACAGCAGAGTGATTGCAGCAAGCATTATTGCAATCATAAGAGATGTCTTCATTGCAGTATTTGACAAACATTGCACCTTAGTTTTCATACGATATACCTCCTTAAATTAAGAGAGACCACATTTGTTTTATGGCAAAATGCCAATATCAGCCGGGCACCAGGGCAAGGCACTGCCTGCAGGTATAGTCCTGCCAGGTATTCTCTGACCGGTGTACTACTCTATCAGTCTGTCTATGGATTTGTAAAGCATTTGTTCGTTAGATATGTGTGATGGAAATACATCCCCCCGTCTAAAATGAGGGGGGATGTTTACAGATTATTTGAAATCGGGCTGACCAATCTCTTTTAGCAAGGTTTTGTACCAGCTTACTTCCGGATTGAAGGGTTTGCCGCCTTGTATGCGCTCAAACTCTATTGCCCTAAGAACTTCATGACGCTCCTCATCGTGTCCAATTATACCGGGTACTCCTTTAACCGCCATTTCTACTGCCATGTCAACCATTGACTTTATCAGCATTAAATCCTGTTTGTTTGGCCTTGCTGCCCGTGAAAAATAGCCGCTCTTCTGAACAAGCACCTTCCCCGCGTTTGTCTTTGCCATCAGGACATCGGCGTGCCACTGCCCAACGTTTACCTTGTCAAGTTTGACGTGTCCGAAGGCATCGCGCGGCACTTCCAATCCCTTTGCCTCAAGCTCCTTCACGATTCCAGATGCACCAGCGCCCTCTGATATAAATATCTTGGCGCTGTCATTTTCCTCTATCCTCTTTTTCAGGTGTTCTGCCAGCTTATCCAAATCGTACTCAACCTCAGGTATTAAGACGGCGTCTATACCATAGACGTCCTTGTCAATGCCAAAGTTCTCCGGGAAATCGGTCTTTTTCACCAGTGCATTATAGTCGTAGGCAGTCCTTGCGGTCAGATAGCCGCAGTTCCTTCCCATGACTTCATGCACCAGGAGCATCTTGGGATTTGCAGATGTCTCGGCCACCACATTTAAGAAAAAGCGCGCGCCTTGTCCGGCTGCCGTAAATGCCCCAAGTGTCTGCGCAATAGGTGTAATATCATTATCTACGGTCTTTGGAAGGCCGATAACAGTCAGTCCATAACCATGGGTATAGAGATATTTTGCAAGTTCGGCTGCTGTGAGGCTTGTGTCATCGCCGCCTATGGTATGAAGCACTTCAATGCCCAGAGACTTAAGGTTTTCTGCCGCAACCTGAAGCGGGTCTTCGCCCTCTTTGACCAGGCCTTTCTTTACGCAGTCCTTTACGTTTGAGAGCTTCACCCTGCTGTTGCCAAGCGGACTGCCGCCAAAATTTTGTAACAGGTGGGCCGACTTTCTCACCTTTGGTGTGACTTTTAAGAAGTTCTTTCTGAGAAGCCCATCATAGCCGTTTGTGAAGCCTATGATTTCCGTCTCGGGCGATATCTCCGTATAACGCTGAATCAATCCGCCCACCGCAGAGCTTAGACACGGGGCAAGGCCTCCGGCTGTCAATAGAGCTACTTTCTTTGGCATTGTTAAATCCTCCTGAGTGTGTTTAAATTATATGCCGCCGCATGTGCTTACTTGCCGTCGGCTGAATTGTTTCAAATCAAAGCCCTGTGATTATAAATATTTTAAAGCGATTTTTGCAAAAATATTTCTTTGACAGACGCACCCGCAATTCTGTCAGCCCAGCCCGATGATGCGAGCCTCCATCGATTTTGTATCTAAAATTGCCACAGTCGGGCTGCCGTGAAGCCACCCACAGAGCTCCCCGGGATTTAAGATATATGTGCCGTTACGCTGCTGCGCCTCCGGTTTGTGCGTGTGACCATAGATAAGCACATCGCAGCGGTTGTCTTTCACGATGGAGTCCACGAGGAAGTGTTCGTGAATCATGACAAATTTCTTGTTGTCGATGGTAAATTCGTGAGGCTGTCTGTGTATCCAGCCATTTGTTTCTAATTCCAGGGGGCCATGTGATAAAATGCCGCTGTCGTTATTACCGAAAATCCCGATGAACTCGGCGTTTAAATCCTCTATTGTCCTGAGGGTATTGACGGTGGTAAAGTCGCCTGCGTGCAGGACATATCTGAGATTGCTTTCGTTGAACACCCTAACAGCTTTTACTAAGTTTGACATATTGTCGTGTGAGTCCGACATAACGCCTATGAGCATCTTCTTTAAATACCTGTCTTTGGTATCGTAACGCTTAGGACGCCGTCGTTGAGCAATATCTCAATGGCGCCAGTGTTTGCCGAGCAGGGGAGTTTAAAAGACCTCATAAATCGTCCAAAGCTCCTCTCCATGCAGTGAAAGTATTCCCTGTCAGAGTGTATGCCTGGTTTTCGTTCGCCTTTTATTGAAATGATGTTATTCTCTTCAACGGTGACTGAGATATCTTCGAGTCTGACGCCTGGGATGTCTGCTTGTACTATGATTCCCCCTTCCATCTCAAAGATGTCAAACGGCGGGACCCATGTGTACGCACGAAGCGAGTCAAGGTTGCCCTGTGCATCATGGTGAAAAAGGTTATTCGCCCTCTCACGCAGAAACACGAGTCTGTCTGTATCATCCCAAAACTTTTTGCCCATCTGTGATATTCTAATATATTTCGGTGTGTTTTGTAAATGCCATGCTTGGGATGTCTGAGCCGTATGCAGGAAATCCGCCTGTACGGTTCGGAGGGAGGGGAGGCGAAAACCTCCCCTCCCCCTATCAGTTTTTATGCCAAAATGCGGTTAAAACGAGTTTTAAATCTCTCATGTCGTCTTTACATGGGCACAAAGATGTTGTCATTTCCCATTCATAAAAGACTGGATTCCAGCCTCCGCTGGAATGACAACATAAAAATACATAGTGCGTTTGCCCTGCTTTCAACCGCCATTGCCAAACACTTCAGGTGGATTCAGCCCCGAAGTTTATTTCCATTTTGTCCCAAAGGAGTTCCATCTGCCGCCGGAATAGAAATATACATACCCGTCAGTCCATGCCAAAAGACCAGTGCCATTTGTAAAGAACTGGATATAGTACGTGCCGCTCGTGTCAGTTCCTGTTGTAATACCTCCTGATTTTGTCCCGAAAAATGAGGTGTATTGACTGTAAAACGCGTTAATCCATGCGCCTGCCCTGGTAGTTTCATTCCAAACTAACCCAAGAGAAGAGTTCCAGCCGCTGCCGGTCACGCCTGTATAGAAATATATAATCCCGTCTGCGTATGCCAGAATTGCCCTGCCATTGGTAAACCACTGGATATAGAATGTACCGCCCGCGTCAGTGCCTTTTGTCACACTACCAGACTTTGTCCCAAAATATGCGGTATATTGTGTAGCTGCTGCATTAATCCATGCGCTTGCCTTCGTGTGGTCTTCACTTGTAAACACTGCAGTTACAGACTTTGCAGAGGAAACAGTAACGGTACATTGTGAACCGCTTGACGAATCACACCCGCTCCAGCTTGTAAGACTTGATCCAGAGTTTGCCGCTGCCGTCAGCGTTACAGATGTACCTACCGTATATGACGCCGAACACGCCGTGCCGCAGCTTATCCCTGCCGGGGCGCTTGTTAGTGTGCCTGTGCCCGTGCCGGATTTTGTTACAGTCAGGTTGTATGACACTAATCCAAACTTTGCTGTTACGCTTTTTGCCGAGGTAATCGAAACAGTACATCGTGTACCGTTTGTCGAATCACAGCCTGACCAGCCTGTAAAAGTAAACCCTGAGTCAGGCGTTGCCGTCAGCACTACCTGTGTGCCTGATGTATATGACGCCGAACACGTTGAACCGCAGCTTATCCCCGCCGGGGCGCTTGTTACCGTGCCCGCACCAGATTTTGTTACACTCAGGCTGTAAGTTAATACATCAAATGCTGCCGTTACACTTTTATCTGAGGTAACAGAAACAGTACACTGTGAACCGTTTGTCGAATCACACCCGCTCCAGCTTGTAAGACTTGATCCGGAGCTAGGTGCTGCCGTCAGCGTTACCGATGTGTCTGATGTATATGATGCTGAACACGTTGAGCCGCAGCTTATCCCCGCCGGAGTGCTTGTCAGTGTGCCTGTGCCCGTACCGGATTTTGTTACACTCAGACTGTAAGTGTTTAACAATGTGTTTAAGGCCGCATCCAGTTGAAGCCGGGGCTTTTTTATATTATTGCGATAGTCGGTTATTGAAGTCCCGGTGCTTGTAAGGGCGCTTAGAATCTCTGTAACCGATGCCGCAGGTCTGGCCTGCTTCAGCACTGCCCATGCACCGGTCACATGCGGGGTAGCCATTGAGGTTCCACCCCATGTGGCATATCCAGCGTTAGGTATTGAAGATTTAATAGAAGACCCCGGTGCCAGTAAACTCAAGAAGCTCGCGCTGTTTGAGTAGTAAGTAACCGAGTCTGAGCTGTCTGTTGCACCAACGCTGACAGCCGTAGAAATGCACCCGGGGGTGCTTATCCCATTTGTATCTCCATCGTTGCCTGAGGCAATAACCGTCGCAGCACCTGCAGAACGAAGATTGTCTATCGCTGCCTTTGTAGCTATGTTTTGTATGTCACAGTAATCGGAATAAGAATCGCCGCCAAGGCTCATATTTGCTGATGCTATCGAATAAGTATCCTTTAAAGCGTAAACCCTTTCAAGCCCTTTGATTATATCTGAGTCATAAGCGCCTACACAAGTAAAACTTAAGCCACATGAGAGGACGTCTTTTATTAGTGAAAACACCTGAATTGCTATAATGCTTGCACCTGTTGCAACCCCTGATGATTGACCAGTGTTCTGCCCTGCTGCGATACCTGCCACATGTGTTCCATGGTCACATTTACCGGTTGAACAAGCACCAGCATATGGCATTGCAGCGCCGCTTTCAGTTGAGTCCGTTACACCGCCTGGACAAACAGAGTAGACGTAAGATGAGGAGTCATTCGTAGAGTAGCAGGCCTCAGACACTACCTTACCCGTAAGAATGGGATGAGTTTTATCGACCCCTGTGTCTATGATTGCCACCGCATAACCCGTGCCGTCATACCCGCTTGACCAGGCGGTTGGGGCGCCAACCTTAGTGATATTCCAGTTCACCAGCGTGGGGAGTGAGAGTTTATCTTCTTCGACAGAGCTGACCCCGGCAGCTGACAGCACGGCGTCAAGCGCTTCTGCGTCAACGGTCATCGCTATGTGTGGGATATACTGATATTTGTAATGAGAAATGACATTTACTGAAGCCAGCTGTCCCATTACATGTTCCTGTGCCCGTGAAATTGAGCGCATCTGCTCGTCGGCTTGCGCCGTGGATAAGCTGCCCATTGGATGAAAAGCGGCTTCAACTTTTACAATAATCCTGACAGAGCCTTTGCGGGCGGCCTGCAATGCCAGTTTTTCATATCCACCGGCTGACGATACCCTGGCCTTTAGCGAGACAGGCAGTTCACCGGCATATACGCTTAAAGCTAATGCGCTGATACAACATACAACAAAAAAAGAGACTACCCGCTTACTTAGTTTCCAGGTTTTCATAAAGCCCCCTCTTATGAGTTATTATTCAGAGCTGCTGTATGATTATATACAATTATATACATAGAAGAGTAAATATATCAAATAAAAAGAGAGTATCACTAAAAGATAGATATATGTTATAATAATCCTCAGAAAGATAAAAAGGAGGATAAAAAACATGAACTGTCCAAAGTGCAAG
>LNQR01000010.1 GCA_001541255.1 Candidatus Magnetominusculus xianensis | reverse complement strand
GAGGCAGCGCGGTGTTGTAAGAATTCAAAGCGTCCTCGTTTCTTGATTCTCTGAAATGAATGTCGCCCATACGATAAATGCAGTTAGCCTGGCCTACAATATCCCCAACCCGTTTGAAAAGAGGCAGCGCGGTGTTGTAAGAAATCAAAGCGTCCTTGTTTCTTGATTCTCTGAAATGAATGTCGCCCATACGATAAATGCAGTTGGCCTGGCCTAAAATATCCCCAACCTGTGTGAAAAGAGGCAGCGCAGTGTTGTAAGAAGCCAAAGCGTCACTGTTTCTATATTCTCTGAAAAGAATGTCACCCATACGATAAATGCAGTTAGCCTCGCCTACAATATCCCCAACATTGTTTGATAATTTCCTTGCTTTTTCTAAAGAAGACATAACCTCTTTCGTTATTCCAACAAATCCTAAAAAATCAGTTAAGTTAAAAAGTATTTTCAAAAGAACATCTTGCTCAGATTTTGAAATCAGGTAGTCTATTACCCTGAACATATCTGGACGTTCTTTAATCAGCTCTTTAATCGCTCTCTTGCCCTTTCCATGAGATGTATTATTATATTCAATCGATTTATTGACACATAAATTTATCCATCGTTCAACGATACCTATGTCTATTTTATTTTCACCGATCATCTTCTTAAATATCCCGTATGCATAGGTTCGTATTGGGGCAAGCATTGAGTACGTGCTCCCATCAGCAGTTAATATCAGAGATTTTGACACAAGCGCCTGAAAATTCTGCGGTCTGAGCGCTGGAAGGATTCTTTGAGCGTCAGCTTTATTAAGCCCTGCGGGAAATAATGAACAGATAAGAAATAATGATTCTTCATTAAAGTCCCTGATTTTAGAATAAGAAAGTAAATAACTCTTGGCAATGCTTTGGTCTTTACTGGTATCTTCAACATTTATTCCATATCTACATAAAATATCGAGGTTTTGGTTTCTTAATTCCTCCGTTAAACTATCAACCTCTAAAGCAAGGTTAGGAGCAGCCAGCACTATCGCTAACGGAACATCTCCTAACTCATTAAGAAGGCTCTGTAAATCTCCTCTATTTAAATAATTTGTCAAATTAAGCTCATCTGCCAATTTTTTAAGAAGTTTTTCTGAGTCGACTCTGGCTAAAGTGTTTACAGAGATAACTGTTTCTATCCCTGCCAGGCCCAGCATCTCTCTGGTTGTGACAAGCAGCTTAATTCTGCACGTTTGTCCTAATAATTGTTCAAGAAACCTTTGTACATTACTCCTGTCGACAAGAGGGTCTTCGAAATTATCTAAAATCAAAAGACAGTCTTTATCTTGTAAGTAACTAAGCAAAGTTTCCTCTCTGGCGTCCTGTATGTGTGCAACTGCAGCGTTAATTGTTGCAATAAGACCGTCTAATGCCTCAACTCCTTGAAATGAACAGAAATAAACACCGTCTTTGAAATCTGTTGTCACCTTCTCTTTCATGGCCAAAGCGATAGTTGTCTTACCGATTCCCGGTGCTCCTAATAGTGTAATCAACCGCCTTTTTGGGTCTTTCAGTAAAGTAGTTGTCTTATTTATTACCTCATCTCGCCCAACTAAGGAAGATAGAGCTTTAGGATAAGATATACAAGGTTGAGGTGCTTTAGTCATAGATACTTTGTTTTTTTTCTTTAATGGGTTAGCATTATAGCTTTTTATATCAAAGAAACCTGACTCCACAAAATCATTATCTTCTTTGAGAATAAAGGAATTATCAACTCCTATTTGATAACTACCATCAATCTTTTTAACTAATTTTCTTGGCCACCACTGAATAATGCCTTTTTCATCTCCAACGATTATTTTACCAGCGCTGTAACCATGAATTCTTTTAGTCTCCCCGTCTTCAACCCCAAACCATGATACACCCTGAAATTCCCATCTTAAGCCACCTTTCCCAACAGAGTAAATGATACTTCTTGACTTGTGAACATGTCCAAATAAATGGGCATGAAATCTACCAGTCGGGGCTATATCAGATTTAAAAGATTTATGGACTTCTGTCTGTTTATCAGCTCCAGATAACCACTCTGGCGGATGATGTGTTATTAACATATTAATATGATTCTCATTACACCACGAACTAACACTACCATCACAAACACGGTAAATCTGATTAACATCTACAGCAGTATTGTGTTTGTTAGCCTCATCCGACGGATGTAAAAAAGCAGAATTCAACCCTATAAATCCAAACCGATACCCGTTCTTTTCCATAGTTGCAGAAAAATCACCTGGAATTATTCCCTCTTTAATATCACTAGGAAATGGCAATCCAGATGTTTTAAGGAATTTAGTATAATTTGAAAATCTTTCTTCTACAAATCGCATAGCTTTACTTTTTGGCTCAGAGAAAAATACTTTTCTTATTTCATCATTCAAAAACCAGTTTGCTAAAATATTAGAGTCTTCACTATAGCGCCTCTCCAAATCGTGATTTCCTGGTACACATAAAAACTTAACATTTCGTGAACCAAGGTTTTTCAGCTTCTCAAAAAGCTCTTGTAACCTATTATAAACTCCTTCGAACTCTTCGTTTCTTCCGCTTTGAGTTAAATCGCCTGAGATGATGACAGCATCGAATGGGCCTATATTATCATAAAGCACCTCTAAATCATTATAAAATATATCCTCGACCTGCGGCCACAAAGGCTTTTTTACTTTGTGGCTATAGTGCAAATCAGATAAGTGTATCCAGTTAAATTCAGTTGATTCCATAACCTTCTTAACCTCATTCGTAAATAATTAGTACAGTGTATTGGCTAACTCTAATTATACCATTAAATGGAAAGAACATCTTAGGTTTGCCTTTCCCTTCCATCTCTTCAATCTATCACAATTAATATTTCATTGTCAATAGCCAGTTACACAATAACAATGCTTGGGAGAAGTAGATTGTTGTCAAAATATAAGTAGGGGATAACAATACTGACACTGAGCAATTAATCCGCATTGAGAAACGACTAATAGTTATTGAAGATGATTTGAATTGTACAAAGGCCAGTTTGGGCAAAGCAGATACACGGCTTGACTCATATTTTGGCGGCTTGATTGCGATATTTATTGCAACAGTAACTATTGCAGTAGCTATTACCATGTGGGACAGACACTCAATGTTGGAAAAACTTGAAGATAAAGTCAAGGAAGTCACAAAATTGACAGAAGGTAAAGTCAGGGAAGTCACAGAATTGGCAAATGATATTGACAAAAGAGCACAAAATATTGAAAAAAACGCACAAAATATTGAAAAATATAAAAATGATGTTGTAAATCTGCGAGATGATCTGCGAAATAATATAGAAATATATAAGCAACAGATATCAGATATTGAAAAAAATGTAAAAG
Organism: Candidatus Magnetominusculus xianensis; assembly: GCA_001541255.1. Taxonomy (GTDB): domain Bacteria; phylum Nitrospirota; class Thermodesulfovibrionia; order Thermodesulfovibrionales; family Magnetobacteriaceae; genus Magnetominusculus; species Magnetominusculus xianensis. The sequence continues at coordinate 7,196 of LNQR01000010.1, read as the reverse complement.
AGTTAGGACGTGGTTCCTCAGATTTAGTCCATGATACACAGTCGTAACTTGTTAAAGTTTAGTCATAGTGATTTATATCGGCGATTAATCCAACGAAAATTTAAATCTTTCCCACCGCCTTAATCAACATTAGTCAGCAATCATATCCCAGCTTAGAGGCGTCCCTTTTTCTATTGCAGCCTTTGCCTTTTTCCCCACTATGTCAGTTAAATAGCGTGGGTGCAGGCCAAAGCCCGGCCGTATTGATTTTACATTTGCCTCAGTAAAAGGCTCATGCGCCTGAATTGACTTCACAGCAAAAAGTGAGCGGGCGTGTTCTCTGCTTTTTCCCACTCTTTCAGATATAGTATAATCAGCCCTGCCAAGCGCTCTCTCCGCATCCCTCACAGCCTTCACCATTGCCGCAAACTCCGCCGGGTCAAGCGAAAATGCCGCATCCGGGCCGCCCAATGCCTTATCCAATATAAAATGTTTTTCTATAATCGAGGCCCCAAGCGCCGTTGCCGCAACTGCTGCCAAATGCCCTGTCGTATGGTCTGAAAGCCCCACCGGTACGCCAAATCGCTCTGCCAGATACGGCATCGCCCTAAGATTCAACTCCTCAAACGGCGTAGGATAGACAGAGGCGCACTTCAAAATAGCTATTTCAGTGTTACCGGTCTCTCTGATTGCCGCAACTGCCTCCTCTATGTCAGGCAATTCGGCAATACCGGTTGAAAGTATTATGGGTTTGCCCTTTGATGCGGCATAGCGAATCAGGGGAATGTCTGTAATCTCAAAAGATGCGATTTTATATGCCGGTACGTCCATCGTCTGCAGATAATCAATCGCGGTCTTGTCAAACGGGGAGGAAAAACATATGAGGCCAAGCGCTTCAGCCGCACGCCTTAGGCGTGGATACCAATCCCACGGTGTAGCCGCCTCGGTGTAAAGCTGGTACAGGGTCTTTCCATCCCATATAGTGCCCTGGTTTATTTGAAAATACTCGCGCGCAGACTCCAGGGTTATCGTATCAGGCCGATAGGTCTGGAGTTTGACGGCGTCAGCCCCTGCCTCTCTCATCGCATGAATAGTATCAAGGGCAATAGAAAAATCCTGCCCGTGATTAGCCGACAGCTCCGCAATTATAAAGACCGGCTCACCGGGGCCTATTTTTCTGTCATTTATTTTCATGCGCTGCACCAAAATATTCAGATAAGCTGCTGATAATTGTCTGCGCGGCGTAACCCTGTCCTTCAGGTGTGGGTTTATGAATACCGGAGCTGCGAATAATCTGTATAGTCTTCATGCCCAGGGCATTGGGCGCGAGAAAATCCTTTGACGGGTCATCACCCACATACACGGTTTCCTTTGCATTGATGTTGAGGATATTGAGCGCCATCTTAAACGGCACAGGGGAGGGTTTCCAGTACTCAGCACCAATAGCGTCCGTATATATTATTACATCGAAAAGTCCGGCTATCCCCAGGGCCGTGACCTTGTTCTGCTGAACAATTGCCATGCCGTTGGTTATCAGTCCAGTTTTTACGCCTGTGAGCCGCAGCTGCTCGATGACCGGTACGACATCCTCATAGGCACGAATCACAGGTCTGTGTGTGCGGTAAATATATATGAGAAGTCTGACCATATCATCATAGAATATATTGAGCGTTTCAAGCAGTTTATCGAACACCTTCCCGCGCCCAAATGTCTTGAATATTGCAATCGCTTTATCATAGACCATGTCCTCTTTTAAGTCATAGTGGCCGCTTAAAAACCCCGCCGCTGCCCTGAATCCGCTTTCGACATAGTCCATTTCCCTGTAGAGTGTATCATCAAGGTCAAAGAGTGCCGCTGCTATCAATGTATGTCCTGTGGGTCGTCTATATATATATCTTGTGTATATCTGAGCATGTAGAGGCCGTCTTTGAATTGTCCAATCACTGGCGCTAACTGTTCGCCCTTTAAGAGCTTAATAAGAAATCGCGGTGTATCTGCCCCCGCAGCTATCCCCAATGATGCGCCACCGCCATAACGCGGGTTTATCTCTATGAACTTTACCTCGCCGTCATCCAAAAAACACTGAATTGTATTATGCCCTATCAGCCCCAGTGTCCTTGAAAACCTTGCCGCTGCGTCAATAAGTACGGGGTTGTTGACCGTCTTACCAATAAACGACTCACCGCCAAACACCCCAAGCCGCAGGCGCGGGACGACAGAAATAACCTGCCCTGCAAAATCGGTAAACACATCTATCGTATACTCATCAGCACGCACATACTCGGCAACGATTGCCTCCGGCTCAGACTTTAGCAAATACCTAAGGGTGTCTTCATTGTCTGCACGCGCGGTCTTAGCACTTCCTTTCCCAAAGCGCGGCTTTACAAAGACCGGGTAACTTATGCAGTCTGCAATCACCCCATCAGGGGAGATGTTGTAACAGCGTGGGATTCCAATTCCATGAAACAGACAATAATTTACGAACAGCCTCTTGTCCTGGCAGATGGTAATTGTCTCAGGGGGCGCAACCATTACTGTTGTTCCAATGGAGCAAAACTTGTCCTTAGCGGCTGCAAACACAGGGAGTTCTTCGTCTCTTGTCGGCACTATCAGCTTTATCTTGTTAGCCTTACATATCTTAATCAGTGCAGCAATGAATTTTGGGTCATCATCCCGCGGGACAATGAAATGACCGTCTGCTGCATAAAGCGCCGCTGAGAGCGGGTTAATGTCGGCGGCAGTGACCTTTCCATCAACGCATTCTTTTACGAGGGCATCTTTAAAACATTTTACAAGGGTTACCTTTCTTGATGCGCTTGTGATTAGTATATTTATCATGTGGCAGCCTGTGATGATTCACGTTCATATTCAAAAATATGCCTTATGCCATCCGAAAGGGTTGTTGGGGGCTGCCACTTTGTGAGATTTTTCAGAAGCCCGATGTCTGCCGTGCTGTTTTCGTAGACTTCAGTCCTGCCGTGGTCGATAATTTTTATATTAGTAAACGAGGAAAGCGTATTTATGACATCTCCGACGCTGTGGCTTTGGCCTGAGCCAAGATTTACAACCCCAGCCACCCCTTCTGCCAGAGCAAGTCTGAAAAGCCCCTCTGCCACATCGCGGGCATAGATGTAGTCAAACCGGTTGTCCTTGTTATATACATCAAGCTGGTCGTTACTCAGGGCAGAACGTATCCACCTTGATATAACATCTCTGGAGCCTTTGCCATAGACGCGGTATATCCTTGCCGAGACGGTTCTTAAGTCCGGTCTGAGATATTCCTTAATGAAACCAAGCTCTTTCTCTGTGTAATATTTTGAGGCGCCGGTGACATTGCGAGGACTAACGGCTGAGTCCTCTTTGAGGTAAACCGGGTCATGCCGCAGTGAATCCGACATATAAAGCGCTGGGGAGTATATGAGATACGACGAGGCAAAGATAAATACGCGCAGACTATCAAGACTGCTCGCTGCGTCCACCATGCGGTGGCTTAACATGGTGTTGTCTTTCCAGTTGACGCCCCAGAACTCTGGCGATTCCTTTGAGCGCTCAAATGCTGCGGCAAGATGAAAAAAAATCTCCGGCCTAAAGTCATTTATCTCGTCTATGGAGTCAGTTGCAAGGTCTTTTACTATGTGTGTGGTATTAAAATCTGTCGGCAGCGGGTTTTTATCTATCGACAGGACGCTCCCCTCTGCCTCATGCAAAATACTCAGGAGTTCCCTGCCTATTACCCCGGCCCCTCCTGTTACAACGCAGCGTGTGCCTTTAAAATCAGTGTTCATGTTCGAGCCCTCATAGCCTCAAATACCCTGTCTCGCCCGTGACCATCGACAAGTCTTTGTGCAAGTGCAGACATTTCCTTTCGCAGTTTCATATTCGCAGATAATTTTAACAGATTCCCCCTGATTTCGTCTTCTGTGGCGGTCTTAAACCATCCGCAGTCAATAAATAATCCCAGCCTGTTTAACCCCTCAACTAAGTAGTCCTCAATGGGGGCAATCCTGCCCACAACACTTGGGATGCCCATAAAGGCAAGTTCCCACACGGTAGTGCCCCCTGACGTGATGGCAACGTCCTGTGAGGCCATGACGCCTGCCATGTCGTTTACACTTTGGAGGATTGTTACGGGGGCAGCGGTCTTTACGGTTTTTATTGATTCAATATTAGGATTTCCCGCACCCACCACTACGGTTATCTTTATATCTCTCAGGGTTTTAATAGAATTTAAGACCTTTTGAGTGAAATTATCCCTGTCTGCCCCGCCAAGTGTTATAAGGACGTTAATGCACTTGTCTGTGATGATTTTTTTGATTCTGCTAAACTCACGTCGGAGAAGTATATACTCAGGCCCAAGCAGGAGTCTCGCACCGTCTTCGTGGTTGTATCTAAGGCTGTGGGCGTGCAGGTTCTGGTTTAAGATGATGTCGCCGTGATAGAAGTCAAGCCCTGCCATGTCATCGATGATGATGAGTTTAAAGCCAGCGTCTTTCATGGATTTATGCAGCCGGCTGTCAAATGCAACACCATCGGCAACTGCCCATGAGTTTTTATGTGGCGGCAGGACGGAGTCAGATTTGTCTTTCAGAAGCAGGACATCAAATCCCTCCTCCGATGCTGAAAGCCTTGCTATAAGCCCTGGCGATTCGCAGTAGGTAACAAATGTGACACGCCAGCCACAGTCCTTAAACGCCTGCCCAAGTGCCAGAGAGCGCATAAGATGCCCTGTGCCGATTTCAGGATACGCATCTGCCCGAATTACAATATTCATAATCTATATACGTTATCACGACCGGCTCAATAGTGGCAATTCCACCAATCAATAATTCATTTAAATCAAAAATGCTTGATATTTAAGTAATATAAATGGTATCATCGTGTGGGTTGGACTAAGGAGCGGCGATGGAGGAGGCACATTAAGGTGATCGCCAATTTTTTGAACAGAGGGGGTTGTAACTGAAAGTTTGTACATCTATAAATATAGTGATTGTGGTTTTGATTGCTTGCGCACTGACAAGCGGATTCTTAGTACACAAGAACCTGATGGCCATGATGGACGACGGGAAAACCGTTAATTTCTCTGGAAAGATAAGAGGCGGCTCCCAAAGGCTCATAAAATTTGAACTTATTAAAAAATATGAAGAGGCAGATAAATTAATAGATACAATAGAGAAAATAATAAAAGGTATCATCAATGGAGACACCTCATTAGGAATACAAAAGGCAACCGATGAGCTGTTGATTTCAGAAATGAATAAGGTAGAGTTGGCCTGGAAAAATCTGAGGCAAACTATAACAGACACAAGGGTTAATCCTTCCCGTGGCAGCCAATTAATTAAAGAAAGTGAGGATTTTTTCAAATTAACGGAAGACGCTACTGCGGCAGCGGCGAAACTCTCCGCGAATCATGTACAGAATGTTAACTTTATCTTAATATTATCTGTATGTTTCAATATCATGGTGCTTGCCTTAGTGTGGGTTTTGTCCAGAAAGAAGATTCTTAACCCAATAAAACATCTGTCGGGACGGGTTGCAGGCATTATCAATAAAGACCTCCGCCTTACTATCACCTGTGGTAGAAATGATGAAATATGCGGATTAGCAAATGATATGAACAAGCTGATAGATTTTTTCAACGATGTCATCAAAAACTCCATTACCTCAATAAACAACGTTGTAAACACAATGGATATAGTCAGAGAAAAAACAGACCGCGCAACTGATGGGGCAAAGGAACAGCTTTCTCAGACTATGCTCATGGCATCTGCCTCAACGAAAATGAGTCAAACCATAACCGACATAGCAGGCAGCGCATCGCAGGCAGCTGAGACATCCTTCAATTCAATGAAAGTAGCAGATAAAGGAAAAGCAATAGCCATCAGCGCAATGGACACCGTAAGCGTTGTAAATTCTACAACCTCTGAACTGGCTGCCCTCATAGGAACATTAAACAATCGTGTAAACGAAATAGGCGATATTCTCAGCGTCATAAACGACATAGCCGACCAGACAAACCTTCTTGCATTAAACGCAGCGATTGAGGCAGCAAGGGCAGGAGAACAGGGCAGAGGCTTTGCAGTCGTAGCAGATGAGGTAAGAAAACTTGCAGAGAAGACCAAGATAGCAACAATGGAGATTTCTGATAAGATCACAGCCGTTCAGTCTGGATCGCAAGTCACAGCAAAATCTATGGGAATTGCCTCGGACGAGGTAGGCAAAACTACAGAGTTGATGAGTCAGGTCAGCGATGTATTAAACGAAATAGCAATAGCCGCCGTAGAGGTGCGTGACCAGATTGCAAACATAGCCTCCGCCATTGAAGAACAGGCGGCCACTGCGAATGAAGTTGCTCAAAATGTAGAAAAAACCGCAGTTATATCTCAGGAAATGGAGAGGGAATCGACTGAAGTTATGAAAGAAGTCAACAAGATGATTGTCTCTGCCGAAGAAGTCCGCAAGACTACAAGCGGATTTAAAACCAAAGATAGTGATATGTTAATCCTTGATTTGACGATGACAGACCATCGGATGTGGGTAAATAAGATATTGTTTTGCATAAAAGGCGGAGGCTCTATCGATCCAAAAACACTCTTAGATCATACGGCGTGTCGTCTGGGGCAGTGGTATTATACGGATGGAAAAGAACTCTGTGGGCATATGAGCAGCTTTAGCGCTATGGAGCTTCCCCATAAAAGACTCCATGCCCTGGGCAAAGAGATAGTGTCTGTTTATAACACCGGCAACGAGCAGCGTGCTAAAGAAATGTTTGAAGAGCTTGAGAAACTCTCTAAAGAAGTTATCGCAGCCTTAAAAGAAACAAAAGAAAACCTTGCAGGGCGTTTAGGCTCTAACAACCCTAAAGCCCTGTCACACTAAACAGGGCGTATCAATTTTGCGCGTTTACCCTGGATACCAGGGCAATTGCATTAGCAACTTGCAACAGTAACTTCCTCTCCTGGATTCCCGCTTTCCAGACTGTGTCATTATATAAAACCAGCCCCCCCTTTTTTTTTGAGGGGGCGATAGTCGTAGAGCTGGGCAGCGGGGATATTTTTAAAATATTGAATAATAATATTATGATATAATTTAATAAAGTATTATATTTATGTAAAATAAATATAAATACTAACTGTCAATGGCCATCCAAATATGTACCATTTCTGGTCATTGAAAAATGTACCAGTCTGGGACCCTCCAAAGGGGTTAGTAATCCGTTT
>LNQR01000009.1 GCA_001541255.1 Candidatus Magnetominusculus xianensis | reverse complement strand
AAACGGATTACTAACCCCTTTGGAGGGTCCCAGACTGGTACATTTTTCAATGACCAGAAATGGTACATATTTGGATGGCCATTGACAGTTGTACAGTCTCTTTTTAAAATCAAAAAAGGCAAGGGTACAAAACCCTTGCCTTTCTATCTGTAACCGTGAGAGAGTGTTACTTCTTCTCTTCTTTCTTCTCTTCTTTCTTAGCGTCTTTCGCATCTTTCTTAGCGTCTTTCATATCTTTCTTAGCGTCAGGGGCAGGGGCTGCTGGCTTGTCTTCTGCGAATACTGCGCTGGTCATTGATAATGCAAACAGGGCTGCTACGAGTAAGGTCATCAGTTTCTTCATTTTGGTCTCCTTTTAGTTAGTTAGTTTTATATTTTACGGCTTAGTGAGCTGCCGGTGCTGCGTCATCTGCCTTTGCGGCCTTTTTGCTCTTTTTGCCTTTTTTGGCTTTCTTGCTCTTCTTCGCTACCGTTACGTCATCAGTCTTAGGGGCTTCCATCGCAGGGGCTCCAGCCGCTGGTGCATCTGATGCAAACGATACTGCGCTAAAGGACACAAGCATTGCTAAACTGAACAACATCGCAAATATTTTCTTCACTTTTCACACCTCCTTTTAACTTTAGTTATATGTTTTACGCTTGCTTCGCTTTCTTTCTTTTATCCTTTTCGTTCTCTTGACACTATGTATATTGCAAACATCGTGCCAATTATTTGTTGGTGAGTTTGCTGGCATTCAAAGTTGTACGCACTGCAATTCTGTTCCTATATAGTAATTCTCATCCTTATATGAGGAAGTATGGGTTGATGATTGTAGACTTATGGCATCTGCGCTGATTTATTTCTTTAATATCCCTTCAACCGTCTTAATCTCTATAATACTATTCTTGCCTACCTGTCCGAATACGCTGCCATGGATTAACAAGATCGTATCTCCTTGTATGGCAAATTCCCTTTCCTGGACGAATTCGTTTGCTTTCCTTTCGAGTTCTTCCTTTGATTTGATAGTTGTATCCAGTACAGGGATTACGCCCCAGTACAGGTGCATTCTTCTCACCGCTTCGATGCTTGGCGTGAAAATTATAATTGGTGCAAATGGTCTGCTCTTGGAAAGATATACAGAAGTTCCACCTGAGGGCGAATAGGCGCATATTGCCTTGACTGCTAAATCCCTGGAAAACTGCAATACTGCCCGTGATATGGCATTATGCACTTCAGTAGATGTGTTGATATGTACCCAGTTCCACTTAGGAGGGTGTTGTTTTAAATACTTTTCAGTTGTCCTAGCAATATGTTTCATGGTTTTTACCGTTACTATTGGATATTTGCCTACTGCTGTTTCACCGGAGAGCATCACTGCATCTGTCCCGTCTATAACCGCATTTGCTACATCTGTTACCTCGGCACGGGTTGGGAACGGGCTTTCTATCATGGATTCGAGCATTTGTGTTGCCGTTATGACATATCTGTCAGCTGCATTTGCCTTGTGTATGATTTGTTTTTGCAGCAATGGTACCTCGGCAAGGTCCATTTCCACTCCAAGGTCTCCCCTGGCAACCATCACCCCGTCAGCTTCATGGATTATCTCGTCTATATGGGCTATGGCCTCGGGTTTTTCTATTTTTGCGATAATCCGTATATCCTTAGCGCCCACTATGTTACGCAGTTGTCTTATGTCATTTGCATCCCTGACAAAGGAAAGTGCAACGAAATCTACCTTTTCCCTGAGGCCAAATTCCAGGTCATCCCTGTCCTTGTCTGTAAGCGCAGGAGAGGATATTTTACTGCCTGGGAGGTTCATGCCCTTAGAACTTTTTAGAAGTCCGCCTCTTATAACTGTACATAAAACCAGGGCCTTATCCACACTGTCCACTCTTAATTCCATAGAGCCGTCATCAAGGAGTATTTTCTCACCAGGATGTACATCCCTTGTCAATAACTCATATATACATGAAAAGCGCTCTTCAGTGCCTATGACATTCTCGGTAACAATAGATACTTTTGCACCTTCCGCAAGCAGTACCCCGCCAGGCTGCATTTTCCCTGTACGGATTTTCGGACCGCAGAGGTCCTGCAACAGGGCAACCTCTATGCCGATTTTCCTGGATACCCTTCTGATTAAATCTATCCTTTCCTTGTGTTCAGCATGAGCGCCATGAGAGAAGTTCAATCTGAAAACATCCACACCTGCCTTTATCAATTCCTCTACACTTTTATCATTTGACGTCTCAGGGCCTAAGGTGGCAACAATTTTTGTATAAGTCATAGTATTTTCCCGGGGTATTTTATTGTACGCTTAAAATAAGCTATAAATATTAACATTAACACTTTATATAAGTATACCTGCTATAATACTCAATTAATTCGTCGGCTTACTATGAAGGAGATTTAAGCCTCAATGATTCTAAGTAACGAGTCGTGGTCAGAGTTAAAAGACTCGCTTGTCAGATTTTTTTTTAACGAACTGCTTCTGAAGATACTTATCACGCTGCTTACGGTTAGCGCAGTCTATCTGTTTTGTGAGAAACTTAACAGTTACCTGTTAATCAAGGTCATAGTCCACATGAGGTCATCATACGACAACAACCCTCGTCTCTATTTCCATAACAAAAGGGGAGAAATAGACATAGAGAACTCCGTAATGTCGCATATTAACCAGTCGGAGGGTTTTAGAGACCTGAAATTCAAAATCCCAAAGGAAATAAAAGACCCAATGGTGATGAGCTTCTTTGTAGGTGAAAAGGCCGGGGTCATAGAGGTAAAAAGCATCGAGATGAAGACTGTATTCAAGAGTTATAAGTGGCTTGCCAAAGACATAATGCAGGACTTTGTGGCTAATGAAAACATCGCCGGGTATGAATTAGTAGACGACACCGTGCGAATCACATCTAAAAACAACACGCCGTTTATCAGTAACTGGACTATTGGCAGCAAGTATGATACCCTTGTACGCTCTATCGATAAACACTACCTGTCATACGTGTTTGCAGTCGTGGCAGCGGTGCTTGTCTTTTTTATCATATGGAGAAGACCTCTGCCAAGCGTTGACCCGAGAGGGAAATCTATTTTTAATATATCTACGGCGTCGGTCTTTGTCTTTTTTATCAGCCTGCCGTTTCTTAGTACGATTTTTCTTATAACTTACAAGGTGACTATCACTGAACAGAGAAGTCTTGCCACAAAACCACGTCTGAACTTTGATACCATTGCCTCATTCCCCGGGGACTACACAAAATACTATGAAGACAACTTCGGTTTTCGTGATATATTTATCAGATGGAACAACATGTATAAGGTGAAACTGCTGAATTCTTCACCAATTCCAGACCAGGTAGTGTTCGGCCACGACGATTGGCTTTTCCTGTCTGCACAGCGCGTGCTTGATGACTACAAAGGCATTAAACCGTTTACACCTGTTGAGCTGGCCAATATTAAACATACCCTGCTTGAGCGTCAGAGATGGCTTGCACAAAGGGGAATGAAATACTACGTGATAATAGCCCCTAACAAGGAGACTATTTATCCTGAGTACCTGCCAGATTTCATAAAAAAAGTCGGCCCAAAGACCCGGACAGACCAGCTCATAGAATATATGGGAGATAATGCGCCCGTTACAATCATTGACCTAAGAGACGCCCTCCTCAAGGCAAAGCAAAAAGGTCTGCTGTTTCACAAGACAGACACCCACTGGAATTACTACGGCGCGTTTTGGGCTTACCGGCAAATAATGAAGGCAATGGACTTCCCGGGGGCTGAACCTATGGACATCTCAGATTTTACTTTACACAAGAAAGACTTAAAAGGCGGCGACCTCTACAAGCTCCTCTCCCTGTCTGACATGTTTAGTGATGAGGATGTAATATTTCATCCTGTAAAACCCTTGAGAAGCGTCCTCGGCAAACCAGGCAACTACGCAAACCCATGCTGGGACCCAAACACCCCAATAGTTGTCAAAGAAATAGATGACCCGCGGCTGCCCAAAATCGTAATCTTCAGGGATTCCTTTTTTATTGACCTGTTAAATTTCTCTGCCGAGCATTTCCAGCGCAGCGTCTTCCTGTGGACGATGACTTTCGATAAAGATATAATAGAGAAAGAACACCCTGATATCGTCGTCACACAGCTCATAGAAAGAGATATTGAAAGGTTAAGTGATGTGAAAATCAAGGAATATCTTGACGTTGGCAAACCAAAACAAGACGGTAAGAATAATAAGTCCAAATAAATTTTCCACAGAGGAATTATTATTACCGGCTTCCTTGACAGTCTGATTACCCAAGTGCTATAATGCCTTACAAGGCAGTATATTGAAGGAGGGATATCTATGGCGGATCTAACAGTATTGGAAGGCCAGAGTAGAGATGTAAAGCGCTATATCCTTATAGGTTCGTTCTTAGGCGGGCTGGTTGGCGCTACAGCGGCATTGCTTTTGTACCCGCAGTCCTCTGACAACAGGCTAAAGACATTAACAGACATACAACACGACCTTTTCAGACCGGTAAAGGCTAAGTTCCGTGAAATGGTTGAACACATTGGCGACACACTGATAAAGGCAATAGACGATGCAGCACTAACCGCGGCATCCAACAAGCTCTACGGCGATGACGAAGACCCTGAATCGCCGGATATACCGGTATAGTTATAACGCAAGGCAGTTCAATGCTGAGTTATACAGTTTAGACAGCTATTAAAGCAGGATAGGCGGACAACACATGGATATAAAACTCTTTGCACTCTGGGCAGTAGTGGTGCTGTGCAGCGTGCCGATATTGATTCAAATAGCAAGGATGATTGGTTCGATTATTGACCTGATTAAGACAACGAGCTGTTCAATCAGGGATTTTTCGGGCGAGGTGGTACAGACAGTTAAAATCGCAAACAGTATATTGTCAACGGTTGATGATATGGTGGTTGGGATAAAAGAACTCATCTCATCTTTAAAAGAACTCGGCACGGGTGCTAAAAAACTCGGTGAGACGCTAAAAGAATCCTCCCACTATGTAACTAAATTACTTGGTCAGTTATCTGGCCTTATAGCAGTGATAAAATCAACCATAGGCATATTCATTAAAGGTGCAACAAAAAAAGGAGACCATGATGAGAGAGAATGACAAAAAGGGAGTATCAGGTGCACTTCTTGCCGCGGCAACGTTGGTTGGAAGCGTAGCGGGAGCGGCCTTGGGCCTCGTACTAGCGCCACAGTCAGGGGACAAGACCCGCGCAAAGATTCGCGAATCCTATGACAATGTCGTCGAAAACGTAAATGCGATTGTAAAGAAGGTTGACGACACATTGCCGGGCTTTGTATCAAAAGTCAGAACAGAACTTCAGGATGTCCCTGACACAGTAAAATCTGAACTGCTGACCCTGACAAAAGACACTGAGGAAAAAATAAACAAGGCGGTTGAAAAGAGCAGTTCCTACCTTGCAGACGTAAAAAATACTATCTCCTCGACACTTGACGAAGGCAAGAAAACCCTTGCCTCGACTATCGAAGAAGGGAAAAAGATAATATCAAAAAATACGTAAGAGGCAACACATTAAGAACGATCGGGCGTGCATTCGCCCGATTATTTTTTCTCGGGGTATCGATATATCTGGGGCATTAACGACTAAAACTGGCCTCGGGCAGGCGGGTTATCGCTGCCCGGTTATAAAGTAGCTCATCAGCGTGTGACCGTCATCAATGTAAACAGTGTCATCTAACGATGCTATACCTTCGTCATACGAGACCGTAGTATCAGTTTTCACATTTCGGCTGTCGTATATAACAAATGGTACGGACGCGTTTGTATGGGTTTTAAGGGCAATTGGGGTTGGATGGTCAGGCATTAGCAGTATTTTATAATCACCGGTGTCTCTTAGCAGCCTCATAACCTCACCTACGACGAGGGAATCGAAGTCCTCTATGGCGCGTATTTTATCGTCAAGTTTGCCGGAGTGCCCTGCCTCATCAGGGGCCTCTACGTGGATATATACAAAGTCCCTGTCCTTTAGAGAATCAACCCCGTAGCGGGCCTTGCCTGTGTAGTTGGTATCAAGATAGCCTGTAGCGCCGGGTACATCTATAACCTTAAGCCCTGCGCAAATGCCAAGCCCCTTTGTCAGGTCAACAGCGCTGATTAGTGAGCCTTCTATTCCGTATTTTGCCTTAAAAGATGGCAGTGCAGGGCGTTTCCCCTGTCCCCAGAGCCATATGCTGTTTGCCGGTGGTTTGCCGCGGCTTACCCTTTCAATATTTACGGGATGGTCTCTCAGGATTTCCTGCGACCGCTGCATAAGGCTTAACAATACATCAGCGCCATGCCCGTGCGGTAGATATTGCGTGAAGGCCCTGCCCGTTATATCATGGGGTGGTGTGCAGGACATATCAATAGGGCCGTCTTTATATACCATCAAATGCCGGTAGCTAATGCCCGGGTAAAATTTTATTTTATCGCTGGATAATTCCCTGTTTAAGTCCGTTATCAATACCCTGGCCTCTTCTGAGGCTATGTGCCCGGAGCTATAGTCGGCCATACGTGTCTCTGTGAAATCAAGGCAAACGAGATTACACCTGAACGCGGCGTCACCTTCGCCAAGTGGTATCCCCATGCTTGCCGCCTCAAGTGGCGCCCTGCCGGAGTAGTAATCCTTCGGGTTGTAACCCAGAATGCTGAGGTTTGCAACATCAGAGCCGGGAGGAAACCCCTCCGGCACAGTCCTGACCATTCCAAGTGTCCCTCCAGAGGCAAGGATGTCCATATTGGCAGTGACCGCTTTTTGTAACGGCGTCAATCCCCCAATGGCCTCAAGCGGCATGTCGGCCATCCCGTCGCCTATCAGCACGATGTATTTCATAGCCTCCCTATTTTCACATAATTTCAGATGTTTTAGCAATGGTCATATCCAGCAAACAGCAATTCTCGGTGAAGGCAAGAAAGACACTGTTTATACGTATAGTGTATTAATAAGTGAAGACGATGTGGAGTCAAGGAGACCGTAAGTGCAGAGTTTTCCCTTTGATAGTGTCAATTTTACATGATGATAGCTAGCAATTCTGCTTGAGC
>LNQR01000008.1 GCA_001541255.1 Candidatus Magnetominusculus xianensis | reverse complement strand
CCCGCGAAAGCGGGAATCCAGGAAACCATCGATCAGAGCTAAAAGTATAGGCAATCTCAGCTTAATTTTTCAAATGCGTTTGCCCTGATATGACACTATCATTAAACCGCCATAAAATGTTATATTACTAACTACGATGTCATTTAGTTTATCAACGTTAGCATATAAAAACATACGCAGAAAGTTCTTTCGCAGCATGGCAATTGTTGCAGCCGTGATGGTTGTAGCCGCTACACTGTTTTCAGTGACTACTGTGATGGATTCAGTTGAGACAAGCCTGAAGCGCGGCACAAGGCGTCTTGGGGCAGATGTGATGGTCGTTCCAAAAAATTCAGAGGCAAAGGCAATGGCGTCACTCCTTGCAGGTGAACCATCAACTTACTATATGGACAGAGGAATTGAGGAGAAAATCAGAAAAATCGAAGGCGTTAAAAAAGTAGCCGGTCAGTTGTTTCTCAAAACCTCCTCTTACAAGTGCTGTGACACCGGCGATATGTTCATAGTTGGTTTTGAACCGGAACACGATTTTACGATAACGCCATGGCTTTCTGAAAGCCTGAAAAAACCCCTCGTGCCGAGGGAGGGAATAATGGGACGCGCTATAACGGCATACATACCCGGGTCGAGCTTTCAGATATACGGTCAATTGATTACAGTAGTCGGTGCGCTTGAGGCTACTGGAATGCCGTTTATTGATAATGCACTATATTTGCCCATCGATTCATTTAAGGGAATGATTGAGACTACCGACAATGGCTCTGTAAACATATTTGACCAGATAAACAATGAAATATCAACGATACTGGTACAGGCAGACCCAGAATATGCGCCGCGCAGGGTAGCCATCTTCATAGAGAGCAAGATAGACGGCGTAAAGGCAATCGTGTCCGAGGATGTGGTGGCCACAGTCAGAAAGCAGCTTTTTATGCTCTTAAGAAGCATCCTATCTATCAGCGTAATACTATGGATAATGTCCATACTGCTTATCAGTGTGGTCTTCTCTATGATAGTAAACGAGAGGCAGCGTGAGCTGGGACTTTTGCGCGCCCTGGGTGCAAAGAGAATAGATATTTTTAAGTTGATTATATCTGAGGCAGCAGTGCTGTCTATCTCCGGAGGGATAATCGGCATAGGCATAGGGGGGCTCTTCCTTTACATATTCAGAGCGCCGATTAAGGCCGCCCTCAATGTCCCTTACATGTGGCCGCAGCCCATTAATCTGGTATTATTAGTGCTGATATGCCTGTGTTTGTCATTTCTTACCGGTACGCTTGCCGCCCTTTATCCGGCTGTCAAGTCGATGAAAATGGAGCCATATGCTGCAATCAGGGGCGGGGAATGATATGTTAGAGATAACAGGAATCAGAAAAAGCTATAAAATAGGAAAGGATATAATAAAGGCCGTTGACAACGCCTCCTTTAAAGTCGAAAAAGGCGACTCTATTATGATCTTTGGTCACTCTGGAAGCGGCAAGACTACGATGTTGAGCATTATTGGCGGCCTGACAAAACCTGAATCCGGTACCGTGAAATACGGAGATACCGACTTGTGGTCACTCACTGACAATGATTTATCAGAGTTCAGAAATAAGCGGATTAACTTTATCTTTCAGTTCTCAAGCCTTATTCCAACACTATCTATATTGGAAAATATCATCCTTCCAACCGCATTTAACAAGACAGCAGACAGACGTCAAAAGTTTGAGGCCAAAGACCTGCTGTCAATGGTAGGACTTCAGGACAAACTACATGTCTATCCATCGCAGTTAAGCGGCGGGCAGCAGCGCAGGGCAGCCATAGCACGGGCGTTTATCAATAACCCGGAGATAATCCTTGCCGATGAGCCCACAGGTGACCTTGACGAGGAAACCGAGGCCGAGATGCTTGCACTCTGTAAACAAATGAACCTTGAGCAAGGCATCACATTTCTAATCGTCACACACAATACCGATATTGCTAAACAGTGCAACAAACACTTTGTCATGAACCGTGGCATTTTAACCCCTAAAGATATGAGTTAATAATGCTGGCACTCTCTCGTAACATTTTCCCCGCCCTGCTCTTTTCAATCGCCGTATGTGCGTGCAGCTCCGGCCAATTAGAATACACACGCGTGGAAGACCACGACGGCGCCATAGCTATCCCGCTTAAAGCGGTTAATAACGGCGATGTGCATTTCTTCACCTATAAATATAGTGGCACAAACATTAACTTTTTCGTGAGAATGGACGGCAAGGGCAGCCTGCACACACATTTTGACGCCTGTCTTACGTGTTTCAGGTTCAGAAAGGGTTATGTGGTTGAAGGGGTTGAGATAGTCTGCCGTGAATGCAAGCGAAAGTTCATGCTTAAGGATGAGAAATGGTCAAATCAGGACACCTGTATTCCCATCGATATAGACAGTGAAATCACAAAGGATACCTTAGTGATAAAAAAGGAAACAATAATTAAAGGAGAACGATATTTTACAAGGAGGACAAATCAATGATTAAATACTGTTGTACGCTCATGCTTTGTTTATTACTTGCCACAAACGCTGGCGCTGTGCCACCAGCGCCCTGGGAGGCCGACGAAATCATAGGCAAAACCGCCCCTGATTTTACATTAAAGACGCTGGATGGCAAAACCTTTTCCCTGTCATCGCTCAAGGGAAAGGCTATCTTAATTAACTTCTGGGCAACATGGTGTCCGCCCTGTGTTGAGGAACTGCCTTCGATGAATAAGTTATATCTGAAATATAAACAAAACGGGTTTGAGGTCGTAGCAGTAGACCTTGACAGTTCACTCGCAAAGGTGAAACAATTTGTCGCAAAAAATCCACTAAATTTTGTTGTCGCACTAGACCCGGACAAACATGTCGCGAAAAAACTATATAAAGTCACAGCGCAGCCAACATCATACCTAATAAACATCGAAGGGAAGATTGTAAAAAAATACCTTGGCAGCGTGGATTGGTTTGACGATAGCGCTCAGAAAGAAATCCAGGAACTATTACAATGACCACTTTAAGGCAAAGGAGGCGGCAGATATGAAAGGAATACAGTACATGACAGATGACAATGGCAACAAAACAGCCGTTGTCATCGATCTCAGGAAATATGGCAGCGTGTGGGAGGATTTCTACGACAACCTCAAAGCATCTGAGCGTAAGGACGAGCCGAGGGAATCGATTGAAATGCTCAGAAAGAGGCTGATACAAAAGGGAAAGCTCCTTGACTAATTATTCAATCTCATTTGCACGTTCAACCAGCTTTGTTCCAGGCATCTTACTTATCGAGGTATTGGCATAAGGCTTGTAATTTCGAAATCAGCAGCGTTATATTCTTCTGCTCGCTTCTTTTTATGTTATCAGTGAGTTCTCTGATTTTATCTATCGCCTCAAGCAGTGTACTTATTGTGTTGTCATTGGGGATAATTCTCTTTTCGCGGAATATATGCAGGATATTTTCAAGATTGTGCGCGAGTTTTTCGATGTTTTTTAGTTTCAGGAGATTTGCGCCCGATTTAACTGAATGCGCGTCTCTGAATATGACGCGTATCTGCTCGTCATACGCCTCAGGCCTTTCCTTGAGGCGTAATATGGTTACCTCAATGTTGCTTAACCGCTCTAACGTCTCCACGACGTAAGCCGCTAAGACATCGGCATCGTCGTGAAAGTTCATTGCGGCTTTTCGATAAGCTCTATAGCATATCCTGCCATCTTGTCCATATCCGGCTTACACACCTGTTTGTCCGCCCCGACTGATTTCCCCTTATGAATAAGTTCATCTGTTATTATTGACGAGTACAGGATGACGGGGAGTTTACTAAGTTCCTTATCCTCTTTTATCCTTTTAGTCAGCGTAAAGCCGTCAAGTTTCGGCATCTCTATATCTGCTATCACTATATCTATGAAATCCTTAATGCTTTTGCCCTCTTTCAGCGCAAGGTCAGACATTTCCTTCAGACAGGTAAAGGCGTCCTCTCCGTTGTTAAGTATGTTCGTTCTGAAGTTAGAATGCTCCAGACTCTTTTTCAGCATCATACGAATAGTTGATGAGTCCTCAGCAACTAGCGCCATATAATTTTTCTGCGCTTTAACTGATGTGAGCCAGTTCTGCTTTGCAGTTTCCGGATTGAGTACCGCTATGATTTGCTCAAGGTCAAGCATCTGAATAAAGTGGTCATCCTTTATCAGTGTACCAATGACGACATTCATACCAAAGCTGTTGATAAAATCACTGGGAGGTATTACGTCTTTCCACATAAACCGGTGAATCTCTGTAACCCCCGATACGATAAATCCCTGCACAGAGCGGCTGAACTCTGTAATAATTACATTTTCGTAATCACTCTTGTGGCGGTTTACCTTCAACCAAACGCTCAGGTCGATTATCGGCACTATATGATTACGCAGCGGTATGGTTCCCATAAAACACGGGTCCTGCGAATGTGACTTCTGCGTCATCTTCGGGGCCTCTATGACCTCCTTGACCTTGGCAACATTCATCCCAAAATAGCGATGCTCCACCTTACCACTGTCACCATGTTCATCAAGGAAGAACTCCAATACCTCAAACTCGTTCGTCCCTGTGTCAAGGAGTATCTGAGACTTAATCTCATCTATAACGTTCTTATCGCTCATCTCATTTGTCTCAACTAGTTGGTCATTGTTAATTCCGGGCTAATTCCGGTTCAACCGCGTCCTCTTCGTACATATCACCGCCGCGCATAAAGGCCATGTCCTGTGATGAGAATACATTGTCTATGTTGAGGATTATTATGAACCTTTCGTCGCGCTTGCCCATGCCCTTGATAAAGCTCGTATCAAGCGATGTGCCGATGCTTGGCGGGGGCTCTATCTTGTCCGCCTCTAGCTCCATTACCTCCTGGACTGAGTCCACCACAGCGCCAAGCACTGTCTGTGACTTACCAACCATAATCTCTACGATTATGACGCATGTGTTTACTGTCTTTTCAAACTCTCGCATACCAAACTTCATGCTCAAATCTACAACCGGCACAACACTGCCGCGTATGTTTATTACCCCGTCCATGTAGGACGGCATCTGAGGAACCTTTGTGACCGTTGAATACTCAAGCACCTCTCTGACCTTCGATATGTCTATGGCGAATGTCTCCTCATTGAGGATAAACGTCAGGTACTGCGTAGTATCTGTTATTCCGGCAACTGCCATATCACACCTCCCGTATAGTTTTTAAACAACTTAATACTTCTCAAAGTCATTGTCGCTGGTATGGTCTTTGCTGTCATCTAAATCAATGAGTTTGCCTCTGGCCGGTGCCGGTGCCGGTGAAAAATGTGCCTTTCTTGCAGGGGCAGCCTGGTGCGCTAATGCCATTGGTTTACGCTGGGCCTTTTTTGGCTTTGTCGCAAAGGCTCCATCGGCGCCGGTCTTAAAGAATGCGATTGTGCCTTGCAGTTGTTCGGACTGTGATGATAACTCCTCAGATGTTGATGCCATCTGCTCTGCGGCTGAGGCGTTTTGCTGAATGACCTGGTCTAATTGCTGAATAGCCTTGTTGATTTGTTCAGCGCCGGTGTTTTGCTCGTTGCTGGCTGCGGTTATCTCCTGCACTAAGTCCGCTGTCTTTCTGATGTCTGGGACTAATTTATTGAGCATTGTGCCGGCCTGCTCTGCAATATTCACGCTTGAGGCTGAGAGTTCGCTTATCTCTCCCGCTGCTTTTTGGCTTCTCTCGGCAAGTTTTCTGACTTCTGAGGCCACAACTGCAAATCCCTTGCCGTGCTCACCGGCCCTGGCCGCCTCGATTGCCGCGTTTAATGCTAAGAGATTCGTCTGCCTTGCGATTTCCTCTATTATAGAAATCTTGCTGGCGATTTCCTTCATAGCAGTGACAGCCTCTGTGACGGCCTTGCCGCCATCGAGGGCGTCCTTTGCCGCCGTCGTTGCAATTGCCTCAGTTTGTCTGGAGTTGTCTGTGGTCTGCCTGATGTTCGAGGTCATCTGCTCCATCGAAGACGATGTCTCCTCAACGGAGGCCGCCTGTTCTGTTGCGCCTTCTGAGAGCTGCTGTGCGCCTGATGAAAGCTCGCTGCTGCCTGACGCTACGTTATCAGCGGCTGAACGAACGCTGGCTACAATTTCTTTTAACTTCTCGACCATTGTCCTCATTGCCAGCAGTATTCCGGTCTCGGACTTCTTACCGCTGTCGAATCTCATTGTCAGGTCACCATCAGCAACGCTCTGCGCTATACCTGCTATATAATGAGGCTCACCGCCCAACTGTTTTAATAAACTCATCGTTATCCACATGGCTATCACTATCGCCGCAACTACAGCTATGACTGACAGAGATATAATTAGTGTACGGGCGCTTGCATAGTCCTCGGCGGCACGTTTAGCTGTTTTCTCCAGAGATCCTTCCTGGTGTTTTATCATCTTATCAATAGACTCGAAATAGCCAAGCTGCATTGCCCTTACCTTAGTTATAAGGAGTTCCTTTGCCTCGGCCTGTTTACCTTCTGCTGCAAGTTTTAGAAACTCTTCCTGACCGGTAACATATGCAGCTCTTGCATCGGTTATCGCCTTTAATGATGCCCTGCCGGAATCGCTTTTAACCAACGGCGTAAGTTTTTCTAAATTGGTGCCAATCTTCTTCCTGGCTTCAAGAACCTTGTCAAGCTCTTTCTGTATCTGTTCCTTCTTGTCCAGTATCAGCATATTACGCATAGAACGGGCTATCTGGTTGATCTCCCCCTGTATGTCGTTGAGAATCGCCACCTTTGGATACTTATCTTTTACTATATCGTCCATGTCATGATTAAGACTACCAAGACTGTTTATACCAACAACCGCTATCACCAACAGCAAAACTATGATTATCCCAAACGCCAGCCCTAACCTTGTACCTGTTTTCATGTTTTGTAACATCGCTCCTCCTTTAACTAATTCTGTGCGCGTTCATCCACGCGTCATTAAGATTTAAAATTAAAGCGTCCGCCTATCTATGCTATGTAAGTATGATACACGTGTCTATCAAATATGTCAATAAAAAACTGTGGGGTTCACACAATGCTGATAATAACAACCTCCGGCGGACAGTTGTAACGCAGCGGGAGTATACTGATTCCCACGCCGTTTGTAATGCAGGTCATTCTACTGCCATCGTTAACGAGGCCGGTTCTGTACTTTTGCCCATAGGGGGATGGGATGAATGGCGCCCCTACGATGGGTAAGACCACCTGCCCGCCGTGCGTGTGGCCTGAGAGTATCAGGTTAATATTTATTTTGCCCGACATGTTTATTTCATAATTAATATCTGGATTGTGGCTTAGGAGTATCTTTACAGCCGTATCAGGCACTCCTTTATATGCGTCATATAATGAACAGGTTTTCTCCCAGTAGTCATCAACTCCAAGAATATAAATGTGTTCACCGCCTCTTTCGAGTTTTACGTGGGAATTGCGAAGCCATACAACGTTTAACCGCTCTTTGAATAACGTACACATGAAATTGAGCAGTTGCGTGCCGCTCCAAAAATCGTGGTTTCCCAAGACCCCATAAACCCCCATCGGGGCGCTGATACCGGACAAGGCATCGACACACTCAGTGACGTATTTCGTATCTGGAGTGAAAGTTCCCTGAGGGTGGCCATCAACCTTATTCGTAGTCGTGATGAAATCCCCTGTAAGGGCTATGATGTCGGGTTTTTCCTGCATCGCCACAACTGCCGCTGCTGAAATAAGTTTTTTGCTTGTAATTAACGATGCGTGTAAATCACTCAACAGGGCAATCTTTAAACCACGAAACAGCGGGGGCAGCCCAGCAATGGCAACCGTGTACTTCGTTAACTGAAGCTCATACCTCGTTGAATTGAAATATCCCCTGGCAACTGACAATGTCCCCGCACCATACACTGCGTTTAATAGAAATCTCCTGCGTGTCATGAGTTTCACTCTACTGCACCAGCATATGTGTCAACTGCATCAACGGGTCTGCCCCACAATGTCCGAACCCACCCAGCGCGGTGCGCCGCTTTCGTCTCTGAGTCTCAGCGTGTCATCACCCTTTTTAATCTCTGATGCGATGATGACTAAGTTGCCGTCGAACGTTAACTTCGCGCCCTTGAGTTCAACGGTATCGCCCTTGTCGAACTTTACATCCTGCCTCTCGATATACCAAACAGGGCCAAGGTGTACAGCGATTGTGCCATCATCAGTTTTCAGATTGACCAGCACACCCAGCGACATCCCCCTTATCGGAGAAAAGGTCTCTATGGAGTCAACTGTCCCGTTAACAGACTCCAGTGTCTTTGCATCGTAGAGTTTCAGATATTGACTGCCAACTCCCCAGCCGCCGCTTCCCTTCCAGCCGCGCCAGGGCTCTGCCGGGGCCGCAGCTGCAAACCCCAGAACTATTACCAGAACTAGTGTCGGCGCCGTAATTTTCACTGACATAAAATCTGCCTCCTAACATAGTTGATAACCGTATTTTACAACAATTACCACGTAATATGCGCGAATCTCACGAGATGGACCAGGGCAAACGCATTTGAAAATTTCGATAGCCATTTCGTCCTATAGATTCCAGCTTTCGCTGGAATGACAGGATAAAAAACATAGGAACGACAGGCAACACTGAACATATGAACATCCAACAATATCATTCCATGCTCTTTTTTTGTCATTCCAGCGAACAGACTGTGTCACAATAGAAAACCAGCCAGCCCCCCTTTTTTTTGAGGGGGGCTGGCTATCAAGAATAATTACGATTCATGGGACTAAGGTGTGCCAGATGATTTATTAACCTACACTGCATTTGTCTTTGTCCCCCTTATCAACCTCATAAAACCCAAATCATCATAGAGCTTTCCAAATACATCTCCTATCCCGTCCTTCCATAACTACATTGGCTAATCTTTTAAGCGCATCAAGATCATAGCTGCCTGCCCTAAGTGTCTTATAATTTCCTGTGTGATACTATCAGCCCGTCTGTAGTTCTCTACAATCTGCACAGCTGTCTTGCCGTTTTTTCTCAGCTTGGTTCGTATAAACATGCTGGTAGTGTAAGATTAGCAATCAAGATAGTCATGCATTATTTGCGTGGAGGCACTACATTTCGCGAATCCGCTCCTGCCCCAGTGTTTTCAACCCTCGCCGCGCACCCCGTGCATTCCAAGCGATAAAGTCGAGAAAAATCAATGGAAGGTCGGCTCAATAGAGGAATTGAATGTGTTTTTGAACATATAAAACACACATGCACGAGAAGAATGAGGGCTCTGCCCTCAAACTCCCGGCAGGGAACTTGTCCCCTGCACCCCATCTATGGGGCTTTGCCTAATAATTATAAAATAGTTGAATGCCAACATGCCAAGCGGTATAAACAAGAGCATGTACTTCTGAACTGTATCTTCGTATTTAAAGACAACGCTGTGGTGGCCTGGGCTTTTGATTACTATGGATTGAAAGGCAAGGTTGGTTCTTAGTACCGTTGTTGTCTGACCATCTACGTATGCCCTCCAGTTGGGGTCGTAGTTGTTTGAGACGACTAATACCGCCGGTGAATTAACCTCTGCGTCAAGCCGTATTTCGTCTGGGCTGTAGTGCTTTGCGATGATTTTATCGCCTGTTGAGAGTACACCGTTTGGCACTATTGGCTCTTTTGGCCCTATTGTCATGTCTGCCCCTGAAGAATTTGAATAATAGGCCGTGTCAAGAAGGCCCTCACCCTCAGATTTCAAAATTGCGCTGTATACGTCTTCGTCTGATTTCAGCACAGAGGTCTTTTTCACCAGGTACCATCTGTCAAAGGCGGCGTTGCACTTAACTACACTGATTGGCCTTGCGTAAAGACTGAGTATGTTCTTCCATATACCCGTGTAATCGTCGGTTGTTGTGCCCGTGTAAATTGTCTTGAAGTTGTCATTAGGGCCTGAGCCTGATTTGTCTGTTGTGATTACGAAATACCTGTTGTTTAAAAATGCGTATGGATAGAGATAAAAACCTGCAAAGCCGTCAGAGATAAATAAGTTATATCTGTTTGTGTCGAAATTATGCCTTACGATGAAATTATCAAGCTGCGGTGCCCTGAGGATGGCAATAAACTCCCTGTAGTATTTGTTAAAAAGCGGGCCTCTGCCGTCAGGTGTCTCAAACCCCCTGTTTTGAACCATCGGGATGTATACAAAATCAAGCGATGCTACTCTGAATGGCCCTGAGTGATTATCATCTGCCCTGAGTTTTTCAATGACAGAAATATCAGGGAAAATGCTGATATACGGCACGGATTCCTCCCCGAAGAACCTCGTGAATCTGACTGAAAAAAATATGGCAGCCGCCAGAATCAATATTGCGTTGACTCTTAAAACACTGGACTTGGACAGCCCAAAAAAGACAAACACGGCAGCCACCAGCACAGGGGCTATGGAAATTAAATCAGCAGTTGTCAGTGTCTTAGGGCTGAAATAAAATACCGCCGCAATTGCCGTAAGACTGATTATAAAGGCCGCCGCTGGATTATTTAGTATTTTCAGGGCTGCCATTTCCCCCTTATTTTCAGCTATCATAAGCGATATGAACAGCCCGCTTCCAATGTTTAGGATAAGTGTCTGAGTGCCCTGCGTCTCGAGTGTCTTTGCGATAAATACGGTAAATACTGCATAGGCCGTCCCCACAGCCGCCCCTGTGAGAAAACGTCTCACGAGCCGCCGGTCTTTGATTACAGCATCGATTGCCATAAACGCCGCCATTGTCATTACAATGGGAAATACTGTGGTTATATGCCCAAGGTCCATTTTCTCAAGGAGCGTCCCCTTGAATATAACGTTCATCGCAGGGGAGAAAACGGCAGATAAAAATACCACTACGGCAATCACAATTAATACGCGCCGTACACGAGCAGATTTATCCACTATTGCAACAGCCCCGGCAAGCGGTATCAGTGTCATCGTAGTTAGAGATGACCCTATAAGCCCATTATGCAGATTTTTCAGAAATAAGGTAAACGAGGCCGCATCATACACATATGTCCTGTGCGAATACGGTATGTACTTATACAGGCCATAAAGCACGGGCAGGCATATCAGAATATATCCAAACCACACAAGGAAGGTCTTTATCAGCATCCGAAGCCTCGCATTTTGTCCTTCGGGCGGCAGAAGTACAATTATCAGTGTTTCTAAGAAGAAAAAATACGGCAGCGTCAGCACAGGGTACGACAGCGCCACAATCAGGTTTAATCCAAGCAGCTTCAATATCCTGTTATTTATTATCCTGTTATTTAACCTCTGGCCGCTCTTGCCCGC
The DNA here is from genome assembly GCA_001541255.1 of Candidatus Magnetominusculus xianensis. GTDB lineage: Bacteria > Nitrospirota > Thermodesulfovibrionia > Thermodesulfovibrionales > Magnetobacteriaceae > Magnetominusculus > Magnetominusculus xianensis. Next base: position 7,304 of record LNQR01000008.1, on the reverse strand, counting down.
AAAGCTCCAGGCGAAATACAGTGGGAAGGCATAACTAAACGTATACAGGGCAAACAGGCTTGTCAACTGCATGTTTAAGGCAAAGCACACACCGCCTGTGACAGACACCCACTCATCAGCATTTAAGTATCCACTGAGAAATCTGTACATCCCGTACCCGGCTGCCGACATCATCAGTATAACCAGTGCGCCGTACACTGCCCACAGCGGCATGAGCTGCGCTGCTATATTGAGTATGTAAAACGGGCTGTGATGCCACGCAAATGCCGGTGCCCCGCCAGGCCAGTTGGGGTACCAGAAATACAGGCCATGCTTAAATAACAGCTCCCCCATCGGCTTGTATCTTGGAAAGTCCGTTTCAAGCATATCATGAAGCTGTACAGCCGCCAAAGGCCCCAAGGTCAGCTTGTCTATGAAAAACACAGCGGCAACAAGAATAAAAAACAGAACAGTCCTCGCCCTGCTCTTTAATACATACTGGTCAATGTGTGCTTTTAACATATGCTTAGATTAGATGATTTAGGTTAGATGATAAGGATGCGCCGTGCCTTTTCATCTGAACCTTGCCAATCTCCCCCCACACAGTATCAATTGTATCAGGCGGGTTATTTGCGGGTTATTTGGCGACAGGTGCATTGACCATGTCGTCATACATTCATACATTGGCAAATTGGTTCGGTTTTAATATCTTATATCCCTTTAGCAGTTCCACAATGCCGTCATCAAGCGAGTGTGCTGGTTTAAAGCCAATGGATTCAATCTTGTCATTGCTGACGACATAGTCTCGTTTGTCTGGGTCTTCTCCAACAGGGGCAGAGTGGATATAGAGGCCGGGGACATATTCCTTTATTTTTTCACATAGCTGCCTCTTCGTAATATTTGCGGTGCTGAGTCCGACGTTGAAAGGTTCTCCGGCCATTTTGCCGTAGTTTTCCATTGCAAACATAAACGCGCGGGCAACGTCTCTGACATGTATATAGTTTCTGCGAAAATGCTCCTCAAACAGCACAATAAACCCGTCTTTATATGCCCTGTAGGTGAAATCGTTTACGAGCAGGTCCATTCTCATTCTTGGACTCATGCCAAATACTGTAGCAAGTCGCAGCGTAACAGCATTTCCCCTGTCAAGCAGTGCCTGTTCAAGGACGACCTTGACCTTGCCATATTCGGAGATTGGCCGAAGCGGGGATTCCTCTGTGCAGAACTTATCCTTTTCTCCTATGCCGTAGCCGCTGTTTGTAGTTGGAAAAATTACCTTTTGCGAAGCAGAGATTCTGTCTATCATATCCATCATCGCGTCATGGTTTACTATGGTTGTCAATGTCGGGTTTATCTTACACGCGGGCGCCCCTACGATGGCTGCTAACGGTATGATAACGTCAAAGTCAGGAATAAGGGAAGACATCAAGCCTGAGTTGCAAATATCCCCCTTGATGAAATTAAACCCCTTGTGGGCACAGCAATCAAGCAGACTCACCTGCCCGAACATAAGCGAATCAACCACTGTTACATCATGCCCGGCCCTTAACAGTTCTGGTACAAGCACAGAACCAAGATAACCTGCCCCACCCGTAACCAATATCTTTTCTTTTGCCATTGTTGCCTTTTCCTCTCCTGTTTAAACAGCATATCTGCGGATAAAACCCTGACGTTATTGTACGCGTCTGCCGCACCTATGTCAACGCCTCGAATTGCCTCTGCGATTGTTTTTTATTGACATATATTAACAGTCTCATAAATAATATAGGTCTCATAAATAATAAGATTTAAAGGGGCGAAGCCCCGTAGATGGGGTGCAGGGGACAAGTTCCCTGCCGGGAGTTTGAGGGCAGAGCCCTCATTCTTCAAGTTGGTTCTATGAGGGCTGTTTATGCGTTTGTATTTAAGGGTCGGCGATAAGGTAATACATATTAACTCTGCGACATGGGGAATGGGCGAGGTTGTCGAAGAGAGACACTCTGTCCTTGCCGGTGGGTTTTGTTTTGTCAGGATAAGTTTTGAAGACGGGCAGGACAGGTCGTTTATTAATGACCTCGATAATCAGTGTTGCTGCTACTATGCGGGCATTCGTGTGATATACTAGACAATGCACGCATTAAGATTCTCGTCGTTAGAGACCCCGATTGGCCTGGTTTATGTCGTTTCAGACGGGGCGTCTGTGGTAGAAACCGCCTTTGAGAGACCACCATACCAGGAAGTACATGACGCCGGAGGCTGCGCCATAACACAACTGAAAGAGTATTTTAAAGGTGAGAGATTTGTCTTTGATGCGGCAATAAATCTGGGTAAGATTTCCACATTTTACACGGCAGTATACAGGGCGCTGAGGGAAATCCCATACGGCACTGTGTGTTCGTACAAGGAATTGGCAGCAATGGCGGGCAGTCCCTCAGCAGCCAGGGCTGTTGGGCAAGCTATGAGCCACAACCCCATACCAATTATCCTGCCCTGCCATAGGGTAATTGCCTCAGACGGCTCACTGGGCGGCTATACAGGGGGCATTAGTATCAAGAAGAAACTGCTTGCCCTCGAAAGACAAGCTGCAGGCGCCGGGCATCGCCTGAGAAATGAAATACCATGAGGCAATGGACGCAGATTCACTAAAGAGATTAATCGGCAAGGCCGCAGGCAGACATATTAACCTTACGATTACAGACAACTCTACAAGCATGTTATCTCACAGGCATTCTACTAATGGGGATGTATATGTCCGCATTCACCGTATGTTTTTGGACGCAGGGGCTGAGGTCATCGAAGAGATTGTGGAGTTTGTTAAAAACCGGAGGAGAAAGACCCCGCTGATTCGGGAGTTTATCAGGAATAACTCTGTCAGCCTTGACAGACGCTCCAAAAGGCGTACTGTAATTGACCCTGAAGGGAAATATCACAATCTCAAACTGATTTATGACGCCCTGAACGAAGAGTACTTCGACAGAGGTCTATCCTTTGACATCACATGGGGCAGGAGGCAGACCAAAACCGCTTATCGAAAAAGACGACTTGGAAGCTGCGACACCACAGACAACATAATAACAATACACCGCGCGCTTGACAGGGCTGCCGTACCGCGATATTTTGTCGAATACGTGGTCTACCATGAAATGCTTCATGCGGCACTTGGTATACGGCTTATAAACGGCAGGCGCTCCATTCACGGCAGAGATTTCAAACTCAGGGAAAGGCTCTTCAGGGATTTCGACAGGGCAGTAAACTTCCTTAAATATAAGTTTTAGAGATTATAATGATATTCGAAGAAATAAAGGTGTGATTAAAGGTATCTTCCCGGTGAGCATGACTAACTGAAAATATATTTGCGGGGCGGCAAAATTATTTTTATCTAACGAGACGATGGTATCTCTGAAGTTCCGTGAGGTATTCAAAAGCATTCACGCCATTCAGGTAACAGGTTTTGAGGGTCCACTATAATCCTTGTATTTTTACTTCACCGAGAATTGCTGATAAAAAGAATTCTAAGAACACTAAAGCAGTAAAAACATGTTACAATAACAGATGTGAAGACCTAAACCCCTTGCTGGCGTCTTGCCGGGGTTTTTAAGGATTATTGTGTAAGAGGATGATATGCCGAAGAGATTGGATATAAAGAAGATACTGATAATAGGCTCCGGGCCTATAGTCATAGGGCAGGCCTGCGAGTTCGACTACTCTGGCACTCAAGCCTGTAAAGCCTTAAGGGAAGAGGGATATGAGGTGATACTGATTAACTCAAACCCTGCCACGATTATGACCGACCCCGAAACTGCCGATGTCACGTATATTGAGCCGCTGACAACTGAATTTCTTGAGCTGATAATAGAAAAGGAGCGACCCGATGCCCTGCTTCCAACAATGGGGGGGCAGACCGCACTGAATCTCACCGTTGAGGCCGCTGCAATGGATATATTAGACAAATATGCGGTGAAACTCATAGGGGCAAACCTCGAAGCCATTCATAAGGCGGAAAACAGGGAGTTGTTCAAGCGTTCGATGGAGCGCATAGGGCTTCGCGTTCCGAGGGGTGTTGCCGTATCAAGCATGGATGATGGTATGAAATCGCTGGAGTACGTCAGGCTTCCTGTCATCCTGAGACCTGCCTTCACGCTTGGCGGTACGGGCGGAGGGGTTGCCTATAATATCGAAGAGTTTGGCCCGCTGCTCAAAAAGGCGCTCGACTTAAGCCCTGCCAGGCAGGTACTCATTGAAGAGTCCGTCATCGGCTGGAAAGAGTACGAACTTGAGGTGATGAGAGACTCAGCAGACAATGTTGTAATCATCTGCTCAATAGAGAATCTCGACCCGATGGGTATTCACACGGGGGATTCGATTACCGTTGCCCCGGCACAGACCCTGACAGATAAAGAGTATCAGAAGATGAGGGATGCCTCAATAGAGATAATTCGTGAAATAGGCGTTGACACTGGTGGAAGCAATATTCAGTTCGCCGTCAACCCCGAAGACGGCAGCATGATGGTCATAGAGATGAACCCGCGTGTGTCACGGAGTTCCGCTCTGGCAAGCAAGGCAACCGGCTTTCCTATAGCAAAAATTGCGGCTAAACTGGCCATAGGCATGAGGCTTGATGAGATAACAAATGATATAACGGGAGAGACCCCTGCGTCATTTGAGCCGACCATAGACTATGTGGTTACAAAAATCCCCCGCTTCGCCTTTGAGAAATTCCCCGAGGCCGAACCAGTCCTTACGGTATCGATGAAATCTGTGGGTGAGGTAATGGCCATAGGCAGGACATTTAAGGAATCCCTTCATAAGGCAATCCGCGGCCTTGAGGCTGATACCTATGGTTTTGAGACAATCGACGGCCTTACGCGAGGAGTTTTAAAGGGAAAACTCCAGACCCCGAATGCTGAAAGGATATGGTATGTGGCACAGGCGTTTCGCAATGGATATGACGTGCAGTGGATATATGACCTGACAAAAATTGATCCATGGTTTTTGAATAACATCAAAGAAATAATCGACATGGAGTCAGTAATTAAAGACAGGGGAGGCGACCCCAATGTTTTAAGAAAGGCAAAGGAGTACGGCTATTCAGACAAGATGCTGGCCTCCCTGATGGGTAAAGATGAAAAGGCAGTAAGGAAACTCAGGCAGGGGTATGGAATTAAGCCGGTCTATAAGATAGTCGATACCTGTGCGGCAGAGTTTAAGGCGCGCACCCCGTATCTTTATTCCACATACGAGAGGCCGTTTTTTAAAATAACTGACGGCAAGCTGGAGGGCGTCTCTGCGTGTGAGGCAAACCCCACAAAAAGAAAAAAGATAATCATCCTTGGCTCCGGGCCAAACAGGATAGGGCAGGGGATTGAATTTGACTACTGTTGCGTGCAGGCCGTCTATGCCCTGAAGGAACTGGAATTTGAGACCATCATGATAAACTGCAACCCGGAGACCGTAAGCACAGACTATGATACCTCAGACCGTCTCTATTTCGAGCCTCTTACCATAGAGGATGTCCTTTCGATAATCGAGGTTGAACGCCCTGAGGGTGTTATTGTCCAGTTTGGCGGGCAGACGCCGTTAAAACTTGCCGTACCGCTGGAGCGAGAGGGCGTTCGTGTGCTGGGCACATCGGCAGACGCCATAGACCGGGCAGAGGACAGGAAGAGATTTAAGGAACTTATCCATAAGCTCAAACTGAAGCAGCCTGAAAATGAGACCGCCACATCTGCTGTTGAGGCCATTCAGAGCGCTGAGCGCATCGGCTATCCAGTCATGGTAAGGCCGTCATATGTACTAGGTGGCAGGGCGATGGAGATAGTCTATGATGACGAGTCACTTGCTGATTATATGGTGAGGGCGGTAAAGGCCTCACCGGAACACCCTGTGCTGGTAGATAAATACCTTCAGGATGCCATCGAAGTAGATGTTGACGCGGTCAGTGACGGCAAGGATGTAATAATTGGCGGTGTGATGGAACATATTGAGGAGGCGGGCATTCATTCGGGCGATTCGGCGTGTTCGCTGCCGCCGTATACCCTGAGCGAGTCATTGATAGATGAAATTAAAAAACAGACTAAATCACTTGCCCTTGAACTCAATGTCATAGGGCTGATGAATGTCCAGTTCGCGGTAAAAGATGACGAGGTATATATACTTGAGGTAAACCCGCGGGCATCGAGGACTATTCCCTATGTCAGTAAAACTACTGGAGTGCCGCTTGCCAAGGTAGCTGCCAAGGTGATGACCGGTAAGACGCTGAAAGCACTTGGCATAACACAGGAGATAAGGCATGCGCATATCTCAGTAAAGGAATCTGTGCTGCCCTTTGAGAGGTTTCCCGGCGTGGATACCATACTTGGCCCGGAGATGAAATCCACTGGCGAGGTTATGGGCATAGACGGAGACTTCGGTACTGCGTATGCGAAGGCTCAGACATCGAGCTTTAATAAACTGCCACAAAGCGGCAAGATATTTATCAGTGTCAGGGATGAGGATAAATCTGCTATTGCAGAGATAGCCAGGCAGCTCATTAATAAGGATTTTACGCTTGCGGCCACAAGAGGCACGGCGCGGTTTCTCAGCACCTATGGTCTCGATGCTGAGGTAGTCCTAAAGGTAAGCGAAGGCCGCCCCAATGTGCTTGATTTGATAAAGAACAAGGAGATAAGTTTTATAATAAACACTGTCTCAGATGGGGAGGCAAAAAAGGATTCACAGTCGATTCGCACAAATGCGCTGCTCTATAAAATCCCATACTCAACAACAATAGCAGGCGCGAGGGCAGTTATCAGGGCCATAGAGATGTTACAGGCCGGAAGGCCTGGCATCAAATCGATTCAGGACTACCACAGGGAAGTTGACGAGGCCATGCGGCACAGGTTACAGGATGTCACTTTAGAATAATTTACATTATAAGGAGAACGATATATGAAGCTGACAGAAGCCCCAAACTGCCCGTACTGCGGACAGAAGATGAGTAAGGTTGAACCTCCGACTTTTAATCTCAGCGATGGACTTGGCTGGTGTACGCCATATCTATATATATGTTTTAACGACGATTGCAGCTTTTACGTAAAGGGTTGGGAGCAAATAATGGTCAACTACGGGAAAGTTGCCTCATACAGGTGCATGTACTACCCGGACACGGGCAACATGGATGCCATATGCGTATACGCGCCGGACGGACTGAAGGGGCAGATAATCGAAGAATAGCTCAAGGCTGATAGTAACATAGAAGTAAGTGTCTGTGACCTTACCCCAAAACCCGATATAGAGAAGCGAAAAAAGTTAAAAGTCCCCGTGCTTAAAGGGTAGCAGATGATATAAGTATCACCTGAAAGGTTAAT